>JBIOVE010000119.1:0-10016 GCA_044867565.1 Candidatus Udaeobacter sp.
CAGCAACTCCGGTCTCGATACAAAGCCGGACATTTGTCGCGACGCCTTCTGATTCGTCGGCGTAGCCGGCCAGGAAATCTGCATTTACCGGCAGCGTTGTTGCTTCCACGATTTCGCGGATGTGCGCGAGCATTTCATCCCGCGGAACTTCGCCATCGCGTTTTCCGCGCGAGAAGGCGAAGCCAGCCGAGGTCGTGGCGAGCGCCTTGAATCCGAGGCGTTGCAGATAGATCGCTGTTCCGATATCCCACGGGTTTGGAAGGACGAAGCATCCGGACTCGTGCATCGCGCGGAACTTTGCGGCGACGGAGGTCTGCTGCGCTGACTCCATGTCGCAATCTTATGTTAATTAGGCGCAAGCGCGAGTTTCGTAAGAATGAAGGCTGTCACGAAATCTAAACTCCAACCACGTCATCATTGCGAATACCGCAGTCATTAGCTTATTCCGAGTGATTGAAGGGTGGCCGCAGTAAGGGTTCCGGTAACGCTGAGCCTGCGGTCATTTTGATAACGCGCAATGGCGTCCTGCGTTTGCGGGCCAGAGACGCCGTCGATCGCGCCGCGATAATAACCGAGTTTCGCCAGTTGCGACTGGACGGCGCTCACAACTGCATTCGTATATTGATCTGAAGCAGCGTAGCCCGACCCGTCATCGTAGTCGTACGGGTAGTAGTCGCCGTAATCATTGTAGGGGTAACCGTAGTATCCGTACGGATCGTAGCCATAAGCGTAGTAGTCGAATGGATAGAATCCAGTGTCGAAACCGATCCAGTCGCCGCCGTAATAACGCCACCAGTGACCACCCAAATAGTGCGCACGACGCCTGTCCCAATCGCGGCGCCAGTTGCCATCATGGCGTGCAATTACGTGATTATTACTGAATACCTGTCGATCTGGCGTTCTTGCGACCCCTGAGCTCGAAACTCCGACATTCCCTCCTGCCACTGATCCGTCCCGATTTGGTTGACGATTAATCGCTTGGGTTCGACCGGCATACGGAGTTATTGATTGACTGGTTAGGCCAGTGAATGTGCGTTTCCCGATTGGAGACATACGCACGCCATTCGAATAGAAGTGCGGTGCACCACCGAAACTGCCGCCCCGTGCGCCGCCGAAGCGTGCGCTTCCATTGGAGAAGGCGGGCGCTGCGTGAGAGCCGCCAGTGGAATGACCACCGCCAAAGTTGCCGCCACCGCTGAAGTGTCCGCCACTCGCAAAACCTCCCCCAACGCCATGAGGACCTGCCCAGGCTGCCTGGGTAAGTCCAACGAGAGCGGTGGTTACCAAGCTAAGTAATCTGATGTTTTCCATGCTATCAAGCTAGTAACCGATCCGTTCACTGCCATGGCGCGTCCGCGGGATTTTGTCGTGCCACGTAAGAGTTGCTCCTCGCTCCCTCTTTGGAGTGAATGCCCGAACCAACTCGATCAGCGGCCAGAACTTTGCGATCGATACCACCAGTGCCAGTAGCCGCGTGTCGTCCTCTTTGGGACTCGTGGAATAAAATCTATCCAACCCCAGTCTCGAAAGCTTTCGGGACTGGACTACCTTCAAAGCGCCCGCATTCCATCGACTTAAGCGATCGCTTTCGCATGCGCAGGCAGATGTTCTTCAATCCCGTTGATCAATTCTGAAACACTGATTGGCTTGGCGAGAAACGGATGTCCTTGGATGTGCAGGCCAGACTTTGCTTCAGCTTTCGTAACCAGCGCTGTGAGAAAAATGATCGGCGTTCTCTGCAAATCCGGATCGGCCTGGATTTGTGCCGCTATTTCGCCTCCATCGGTCTCTGGCATCACGATGTCCAGCAAGATCAGATCCGGCCTGAAATCCCGGGCACTTTGATGCGCCTTAGTGGCATCGTTCTCTTCGAACACGAGATAGTGGACAGTCTTTTCGAGAAGGACTTTAACGACGCGAGTACTATCGCGGTCATTATCAACAATCAGGATGCGTCGCTTTTCTGCGGGGCCGGGCTTAGCGATTAAGTCTGGCCAGGAAAATTCAACTTCGGATTCCCGAGGAAAAAAATCTACTTCGATTATCTTTTTCATGTTTTTTTGATGATGTTCTTTGGGTGGATTGTTAGCTTGTCAGCCAAGTGACAAACCAGGCTCCCAGAAATCCGATGATTAAGCCGATTAACGGACTGGACGTGGCGAACCACAGCGGAATCGCCTCACGTAATGGAAGCAAATCGCGCCTTCGCATTCGCGAACGCGTGTTTGCCGCGGGGAAAAGTGTTGCGCGGCCAGTCCCGAAAGCCTTCGGGGTTCCGCTGGTAATATCCAGAGAGTTAATCGTTTTCATGCTCTCAAGTTATCCGCGACGATCAAATCGCGGCTATTGCGCGTGTGTGGGATTTTGTAATACCACGTTCGAGTCGATTTCCGCTCCCTCTTTGGGGTGAGAACCGCGTGGAAACTTGATCAGACTTTTGAATCAACGAAGGCCGCCCGCAATCAACAGCGTCTCGCCGGTGATCCAGGCGGCATCTGATGAAGCGAGGAAAATAGCGGCCGGTGCGATGTCCCGCGTTTGTCCGATGCGACCGAGCGGGGTCTGCGATTCAACCTGTTTGCGAAAATCACTCTCGATAAAGCCGCCTGCGCGCACTCCTTCCGTCTCCACCATGCCGGGATTGATGGCGTTGACCCGGATGTTGCGCGGCCCGAGTTCCTTGGCCAGCGATCGGGTGATGGTGTCGACGGCTCCTTTGGTAGCGCTGTAAACTGACGCGTTGGGCGGAGCTATGGTGCTGGCGCTCGAGCTGATATTGATGATGCTGCCACCAGCAGAACCGAAGCGCTTGACTGCTTCCTGCGTTGTCAGGAGCAAACCGAGAACATTCAAATCGAAGTGTTTGTGAAAGTGTTCTTCCGTGATTTGCTCGAGCGGGAGAAATTCATAGACACCGGCGTTATTGACCAGGATGTCGAGCCGGCCGAGAGACTTCTCCGCAGCGTCGAAGAGACGCTGAACCTCTGCCTTCTTTCCGACATTGGCTTGCACGGCAATCGCCTTTCCGCCGCTTTTTGCAATTTCGTCCACCACCCGATCTGCGCCATTTTTTGAGGAGGCATAATTAACAACCACGGCCGCGCCTTCGGCCGCTAGATGTTTGGCGATGTCAGCGCCGATCCCTTTGGATGCGCCGGTGACGACTGCAACTTTACCGGCAAGTTTTTTGGTATTCGTGTTCATGATTTCCATGTTGTTTTTTGGTACGGTTAATCAGGCAGCCGAACGATGCTCGCTCGGCAACGAAAGATGAAGCAGTTCTGCGAGGCGTGACTCGTACGACTCGCAGGTAGGACAATCACCATTGGGCTCAACCCATTCGGGATGCTGCATGCGCAAAGCATCGTGGATCTGATGCTGAAGCTGCGTGTAAGAGCGGACCTCCTCCGACGTGGCTGGAAACGTGTTTGTTGTCATGAGCAAAGATATCGGCGGCCATCGCAGCGTCGCTATTTCGCGTACGCAGGATTTTTCAGTACTACTGCTGGGGTGACCGGTGCTCCCTCGTTAGAGATAGAACAACGGCGTTGATCACCCAGATTTTCCTAGGCTTAAATTCGGATTTCGTGCATTACTTCGTCATTCACCATTCGCCTGCCGCGCTGTAGCGCAGTTGAGTCAGGAGCTCCGTCATTCGTAAACCGCGGGCTACCGTTCCAACTCCTCCATGATCGAATCGTCGAGATCGAGCAGAGCGGCAGCCGTGTTCTCCTCGATGTGCTTCACCTTCGAAGTCCCGGGAATCGGGAGCATTACGGGAGATTTCTTGAGCAGCCACGCGAGCGCTACTTGCGCGGGCTGTGCGCCGAGTCGCCTGGCTACCCTTGCCAACGCGCCGCCGGGCTTCGCAAGATCGCCGGTCGAGAGCGGAAACCACGGGATAAAACCGATGTTTTCGCGAGTGCAGTAGTCCAGCACTTTTTCGGAATTTCTATACACCAGGTTGTATTGGTTTTGCACCGTGGCAATGGACACGATCCGGCGCGCGGCTTCAATCTCGGCGACGTTGACCTCTGAAAGACCGACGTGTCGGACCTTGCCTTCCTGCTGAAGATCTCTGAGGAGTCCGAATTGGTCGTCGGCCGGAACGTCGGGATCGATGCGGTGTAGTTGAAAGAGGTCGATGCGTTCGACGCCCAGTCGGCGCAAGCTCATCTCGCACTCCTGCCGGAGGTACTCGGGTCTTCCTAACGGTATCCAATCGTCTGGACCAGGTCGTGTCAGGCCGGCCTTTGTCGCAATGACAAGTCCGGCAGGATACGGGTGAAGGGCCTCACGAATCAGTTCCTCGCTCACGTATGGCCCATAAGAATCCGCCGTGTCGATGAGGTTGATTCCAAGCTCAACCGCGCGGCGCAGGACGGCGATTGCTTCAACGCGGTCGGTCGGCTCACCCCACACGCCGGGACCAGTAAGTTGCATTGCACCAAAGCCGAGCCGCTGAACCGGCAGATCGCCGCCAATTGCGAACGTGCCGCTTCTGGCAGCGGGTCTCCTGTCGTCATCCGCCTGCTTGCCTCGCCGAAGGCTTTGCGAAGGCGGGCGGCCAGCTATGTCGGCAGGCCCCATGTGGTGTTTGATAGCCTCAATAGTTCTGCTCATATGTGCTCCTCTTATTCCTGCTCTTGCTCCTGCTCATCCTCATGCTCATGCTCATGCTCATGCTGTTCAGGCCGGAGCCGCGTACATTCCGCTCGTCTCGGAGTTGCCGCTATCGCGCATGCGGGAGATTTTTTAGTATCCCCAAAGAGATAATTTGAAAGCGCGTGCGATTCGCATAGTCGATCACCTCGGGTACCGTGCAACGCCTGTGATTAAAGGAAGCGAAATCCGTAAAGCAGACTTTCCCATCGAGCCGCTGCTGCTCGACCGCTGGTCGCCGCGCGCGATGTCTGGTGAAGAAATTACAAAAGAGGAATTGATGCGCCTCTTTGAGGCTGCTCGCTGGGCGCCGTCCTCATTCAATGCTCAGCAGTGGCGCGCATTGTACGCGCGTCGCGGCACCGAGCATTGGCCAGTGTTTTTCGACCTGCTTGTCGAAGCAAACAAAGGCTGGGCGAAGAATGCGGCTGTCCTCGTTCTCTTTATTTCGCGAAAGACTTTCGATTACAACGACGAACCGTCGATCACGCATTCCTATGATACCGGCGCAGCGTGGGAGAACTTTGCTCTGCAAGGCTGGCGGCAAGGTCTCGTAGTGCACGGCATGGAAGGCTTCGATTACGAACGAGCGAGAGCGGAGCTGCGCATTCCAGAGGAGTTCCAGGTGGAAGCAATGGCGGCAATCGGCAAGCCCGGTGTAAAGGAGCTGCTACCGGAAAAACTCCAGAAACGCGAGAGCCCTAGCGACCGGCGCAAACTGGCCGAGAGCGTTTGCGAAGGGCCGTTTCGATTTTAAATCGAAAACGAAGTTAACGCAGCGGTTTTTCGTGCAGGCACGTTGGAAGAATCTTGGTCACTCCTTGAAACGTTGGGCTATTGTCGTTTCTCCAGCTCGCGCTCGATCCGGGGATCCGGAATAAACCAAACGAGCGCGACGAACACGTACAGTCCACTGGCGATCCATGAATTCACGAACGCGAGCGGGATGGCGATAAGGTAGAACACCGGCGAAAGTTTCCCCTTCCAATCTCTGCCAACGGCCGACGCGAGGACCGATTCCCGGCCTTCATTGGCGATGATTGCACGTTGCAAAATATAATAAGCAATCGCTGCCATCAGCAGAACGAACCCATAGACTGCAGTGGGCGTGGAAGCGAGATGGTTCTCGCCCATCCAGCCCGTAGTGAAGGGAAAAAGCGATAGCCAAAAGAGCAGGTGCAGGTTCGCCCAGAGAATGCCACCGCTGACCTCTTTGGTGGCTTGGAACAAATGGTGGTGATTATTCCAGTAGATGCCGAGGTAGATGAAGCTCAAGACGTAACTCAACAATACCGGCAGCAACGGTTTCAGCGACACAAGCTCGACCGCGTGCGGCACTTTCAATTCCAGCACCATGATCGTGATGATTATCGCCAGCACGCCATCACTAAAGGCTTCGAGCCGGTGTGTTTTCATCTTCCCCCGCATAATGGTGAGTTTCGCCGCAGCCGAAGTAAATTTTTTGACGTTTACAACCTGTTTACAACCGAAGTTCTTCGATCCAGTGCTTTGCTGTTTCAACGTCAGCATTGGTCAACCCATGGGTCGCATCTGCGAAACGAATTGTCACGTCTGCACCCGCGCTACGAAGAAGTTCGACCAGGTGCTGAGTCTCGGATGCAGGAATGATTGGATCGCGATCTCCTGCGCCGATCCAAACGCGCACAGATGAAAGACTCGGCAGGTTGTCGGGAACCAGCGGCACCATGGCGCGAAATAGAATGGCTGCGCGCAGTATTTCTGGCCGGAGCAACAACAGGCTCGCACCAATGTTCGCACCATTAGAGTAACCGACTGCGACGACTTGATCGGCCGCGAGCTGGTAAAATCGCACTGCCGCGACGACGAAATCCGCCAGTTCGTTGGTGCGTTTTTCCAAATCCTCCAAATCAAATACGCCTTCGGCGAGCCGGCGAAAAAATCGCGGCATTCCGTTTTCGAGGATTTTGCCGCGTGGGCCAAGCAATGCGGCATTCGGATCAAGCTCGCGTCCGAGTGGGATAAGGTCATGCTCGTTGCCACCGGTTCCGTGCAAGATCAGCAGCGTCCGGTCCGAACGGCCCGGAACGAATTCGTGAATAAAATCCGGCTGCGGCCTCATGGTCCGACCGGAACTGTGATCGGTGGCAGAACTTGTTCGATTTGCCCACGCGCCGATTCCATCCACGGCGGCAAACGCAGTTTGGAGCCGAGCTCTTCGATTGTTTCATCCAGCGTGAAGCCCGGCGGCTCAGTTGCGATCTCGAAAAGGATCCCACCGGGTTCGCGGAAGTAGATTGAATGAAAATAAATGCGATCGATTACAGGCGTTACGTTGTAACCGAGTTCGATGAGATGCTCGCGCCATTGCGACTGCTCGACATCATCCTTCGCGCGGAACGCGATGTGATGCACCGATCCGGCAGCAATGCGTCCGGGACGCCCATCTGGCATGCAAAGTAAATCAACGATTCTGCCCGGACTGGATTCGCTCCGCGCTGCGAAACGAAAACGATTTCCTGATTCTTGAACCAGACGATAGCCAAAACTCTCCGTCAATAACTTCGCCGTTTGTTCGTAGCCTTCCAGCGCGGCCGAGACGCTGTGGAATCCGCGAAGCGAATGTTCTGCCGGCACAGGGCTGTTTGTCCATGATTCTGTTGCAAATCGTCTTGCGTTTGCAGGCGACACGCCCGCTTCTACAGCAGGAGCGATTAGTTCGAGCAACAATCCGTCTGGATCGGTGAAACGAACGACTTCTTCGCCGAATCGGGCGGGCGCTTTCTCTGCAGCCACATGCTGCTGCTTGAAGCGATCCAACCAGTAGCCGGCTGAACCGGGCGAGATGGCAAATGCAGTCGCATCGATCTGCCCCACGCCACGATGTCCGCGCCGCGCACCCGGCCATGGAAAGAACGTTAGAATCGTTCCCGGCGTGCCTCGCGCATCGGCAAAGTAAAAGTGATAAGTGCCAGGATCATCGAAATTGATCGTCTGCTTAACCAAGCGCAGCCCCAGCAATCCGACGTAGAAATCCACGTTGCGCTGCGGATCGCTGGCGATGGCGGTGACGTGATGAAGTCCGGCGATATTCTTCTTCATAGGCATCACATCAATTCTTATTCTTACTCATGCTCATGCTCGTAATCGTGCTCGATATTTTTCGATCATGAGCAGGAGCACGAGCATGAGCAAGAGATTGCAGTCCCTAACGAGGTCTCGGTTGTTTTTCTCCTACTGTGCCGATGAGAAGCAACGCGGTGATCGCGCTGACGACGGCGAGCGCTGCTCCAATCGCCATAATCAATCTAAAGCTACGCACGAACGATTCGTCGATTGCGCGACTGATCGCCGATTGGACCGGTGCATCCAGATCTTTTGGAAGGGAAGCACCGGCGAGTTTGCTGCGTTCAGTCTGCAATGATTGCCACGCGGACGAAGACAGGTTCAAGCTGGACAATCGCCGATCAAACCCATGATTAAAGGCATGAAGCATGACAATTCCAAGGACTGCGATTGCGAGTAGCCCGGCCCCTCTCGCCACCGCGTTGTTGACTCCCGACGCAATGCCGACGCGGTCCTGCGGGACCGAATTCATTACGGTGGTGGTAAGAGGAGCAACGCTCACCGCCATTCCTATTCCGAGCATGACGATTGCCGGAAAAAATTTTTGCCAGTAACTGCCGCCGATGCCAGGCAGCATGAAGAGCGCAAAACCAAAGGCTGCAATCAAGGGACCTGCAACGAGTGGAATTTTCGCGCCGTAACGTTCAATGAGCCCGCCCGACCAGCGCGATAGTAGGAACATGATCAAGATAAATGGCAAGAGGGCGGCGCCCGCTGCGGTAGCTGAATAATGCTGAACCTGGATCAGGTTCAGAGGCAGAAAAAACAGGGTCCCGCCGAGCGCGCCGTAAAGCAAAAATGTCAGCAGGTTCGCTCCGGTAAACGTGCGCGAGCGGAACAGCGCTAGCGGCAACATTGGATTGGAAACTCGCGCCTCGAGACACAAAAAGATGAGGAGGAGAGCTGCTGCGGCAATGAGCGCAACAAGCACCGATCGATTGCTGAAACCAAGTCGCGAAGATTCAAGCAGCCCGTAAACCAGCGCGCCCAAACCGAGCGCTCCAAGAATTGCACCCCACGAATCTAGTCTCGCGCTTTCCTTGTTGGCGCTCTCCGGGACGCGCCAGAGCGAGATCAAGATCACCAAAACTGCGAGCGGAATGTTGATGAAAAAAACAGCCCGCCATGAAACGTGTTCGATCAGCCAACCACCGATCACGGGCCCGATAGCGGTAGTGATTGCGCTGAAGCCCGACCACGTGCCAATGGCGCGTCCGCGTTCGCTTTCAGGAAACGAACTACTAATAATTGCGAGGCTACCGGGAACCAGCAGCGCTGCGCCAAGCCCCTGCACTGCGCGCGCCGCAATCAGTTGCTTAATGTCAGCAGCAAATCCGCACCACGCGGACGCGAAAGCGAAAAGCGCGATGCCAATCAAGAAAACCCGGCGGCGTCCGTAAAGATCTCCGAGGGATCCGCCGACAAGCAGGAACGCCGCGAGCAGGAGCGCATAAGCTTCGATCACCCATTGCACGTCCACGACCGTGGCGTTGAGGTTCGTTTGCAGCGCGGGCAACGCCACGTTCACAACTGTGCCGTCGATGAACGCCATGCTCGACGCGAGAATCGTGGCCGCGAGCACCCAGCGCCCGGAAGATTTTGAACAAGGCGCTGCAGCAATCTGCGAGCGGATTATGCTCTCGTCACAAGGTTCTCGGATGAATGCCGACATGATGGTGTCAAATCCGCGGAGGATCGGTCCTATCAAGGAGAGATCGTTTAGATCGGTCGCATAATTTCCTGTAGCCACCGGCCTATGGCCGGTCAATACGAGCGCGTCAAATTATTCGTTAGGAATGGACGGCCCACAGGGCCGTGGCTACAACGCGGCTTAGTCATTGCCGGGCTCTTCTTCGCATTTAGTATTCCACAAAGGCGTCATCAGGATAGCAGTACAACCAGCGTTCACCCGGCTGCGCGGAAGCGATGACCGGATGACTAGTGGCGTGCGCGTGTTTGCTGGCGTGCCGGTTCGGCGAGCTGTCGCAGCATAGAGTGACGCCGCAGCTCTGACACGTTCGCAAGTGGACCCATTGCGCGCCGATCTTCACGCACTCGTCGCATTCGCGGCGCACCGCGGATTTGACATTCGCAATCGCTTCGAGGTGAGAACAGGGCCCATCATTCATGATCGTATTACTTTACTCGCGAAACATTTGATGAACAGCGGCTTTGGCGATTGCCACCGAAACAGCGCCAACACGCCCCATAAGCATATCCGGACAGGCTCATGTAACGTGGCTCCGCCG
>JBIOVE010000120.1:0-6960 GCA_044867565.1 Candidatus Udaeobacter sp.
GCACGCGTGGGGACATCTTTACCGGCGGCGACTTGGGACACTCTCAGTCGAAGATGTGGACGGGGAAGCTGAAGGCGAGGTCGCGAAGGTGGGCGTTGAGCACCATATGGAAAGTGGAGCCTGAAGAATGTGAACGCGATGGAAAACGTTGGAGGAGTATTAATGTACTGCGCAATGCGTTCACTGAATTCGCTGATGTGCATCGCGCGCAATTCCTACGAACCGGGAGAGGAAATGCGTTTTGATATTTGGAGAGTAATGGAGACGCTGAGTCTTCGGCAATGGACGGTAGCAATGCTTGCCTCTTCAATAGGACGCTTAACTCGATGAGTCGGGAATTTTACTACCGCTGGGAATGGCCGCTCCGCTCCAGCCCAGATGCACTTTGGCCTTTCGTGGCCGACACGAACCGCTTTGATCGAGATGTGGGTTTCCCGTCGGTCGAGCGCTTGACCAAGCCCGGCGCGGACGATGGCAAATTCGGTCATCGCGTGCGTACTAAAATCGGCGGTATCCGCATAGAATGGGATGAAAGGCCGTTTGAATGGGTGAGACCGCAGCGGTTCGAAGTCGTCCGCGAATATCTCTCGGGTCCGATCAAAAATCTCCGCGTGCTGGTCGAACTAATGCCGGGAACGGCTGGGGGAACACAGCTCATTTATCAGATATGGTTGCAGCCACGTGGACTTCTCGGCGCGCTCGCTATTCCGCTTCAGGTTCGAATTGCGAAGAGACGCTTCGGCAAAACATTCCTTCACTATGACAACCTTGCCCGGGTGCACCACACCCCTGCTGATGCGCCAATGGCCGCGCCAGCAGCACGCCGGCCTTACCTCGCGCCTCAAGGAGAAAAGCGGCTGGAGGCGGCGATCCGCAGACTGGTCGAGCAAGGGTTCCCGTCACAGCTAACCGAGAAACTCGCAATGTTCATCATGACCGCTGATGAGATGGATTTAACGCACGTCCGATCGTACGCGTTGGCCGATCGGTGGAGGGTGCCGCGGCGCGACGTGCTCAATCTTTGCCTCCACGCCACGCGCTCTGGCGTGCTCGATTTGCAATGGGATGTGCTCTGCCCGCTTTGCCGCGGCGCGCAGGAAAGCAACTCTACGCTTCGACAGATTCATCCCCAGACGCATTGCGAAAGTTGTAACATTGACTTCACCGTGAATTTCGAGCGCTCGGTGGAATTGACGTTTCGCCCGAATCCGGCCGTGCGCGAAGTGATGGCGCGCCAATATTGCGTGGGCAGTCCGAATGTGACGCCGCACATCCTGGCACAACAAGTGTTGGCGCCAGGAACCACACGCGAAATGTCCCTGCCATTGGAGCCCGGACGCTATCGATTGCGCGCCACGTCGCTGCGAGGCGGACAATCTTTCGTCGTCGCGCCGAGCGGTGCGGACAGGATTGAGTTTCGCGCGAGCGCTGATGGCTGGCCTGATGACGAACCGCAGATCATGCTCCGCCCGACGTTGCAATTGGTAAACGCCACCGAGATGGAACAGCCTTTTTTGATCGAACGAATGGCGTGGACTGACCAGGCCGCGACCGCGGCGGAAGTAATCGCGTTGCAAGTTTTTCGCGATCTTTTCTCCAGCGAAGCGTTGCGGCCCGGTGAACAGATTTCTGTCGGCACTCTCGCCGTCGTTTTCACTGATCTGCGCGAATCGACGCGGCTTTATCGCCAGATCGGTGACGCCCCCGCATTTGGTCACGTTATGAATCACTTCGATATATTACGTCGAGCGGTTGACGCCGAAGGTGGCGCCCTGGTGAAAACAATCGGCGACGCCGTCATGGCCGTGTTTCGCCGTCCCCTTACTGCGATCAAAGCCGTCTTGCGCGCTCAAAAAGAACTCGACGACTTGGGAGCACCACCTCTGATGTTGAAAGCCGGCATCCACACCGGCCCCTGTATTGCCGTAACGCTCAACGAACGTCTCGATTACTTTGGTTCTACCGTGAACCTCGCCGCGCGCATCCAACGTTTTTCCGAGGGTGGAGACGTAGTGGTTTCCGAGGCAATGCGCCTGGATCCCGAGGTTTCAGATTTTTTGGAAAAGTCAGGCGCCGTTCGCGTTGAGTCTTTCGCCTCGCCGCTCAAAGGTTTCGATAAGGACCGCTTCGAACTCTGGCGTGTAAAACCGTTGCGATCGAGTTTGAACCGATGAACGGAAGCGCAGTTCCCGTTCGCGATGGGAAGAATGGAGTTTTTCACGCTGCAGCGCAGGCGTTCCGCCTGCCAAACTTACGTTACAACGAGATGCAGATTGGAAATTGCGCGTTATTCACGCTAAAAGTTAATCCTGATGGCGGAACAACGCGCGACCCAGACGATTACATCTCCAAGCGATCAGCAGAAGAGCGTCCCGATTGTCACGGTCGAAAGCTTTTACGATTCGCACGCCGAAAAGCTGCAGATGAAACTGGAAGGGCCGCGGGTGGGGTTTCATCGGAAAATTCGCGAGCCAACCATTAATCGGCCGGGGCTGGCGCTCTCGGGGTTCTACACTTATTTCGCCGAGAAACGGGTGCAGGTGCTTGGCGCGGCCGAGCATTCCTATCTGAAAAGTTTGACTTCAAGACAGCGCGTAAAGCGATTTCAGAAATTATGTCAGCGCAGGATTCCCTGCCTGGTGATGTCGCGCGGATTTCACCTCGCGCCGGAGTTGCTGGCCGTGACGGCCGAAGCAGAGATCGGGGTGTTTCGCACGCCGATGATCACCATGAAGTTCATTAACGCGGCGACGATCGCGCTGGAAGTCGATTTTTCACCGACAGTGACCGAGTTCGGCAGCATGGTAGATATCCTGGGCGTAGGCGTTTTGATTCGCGGCGCCAGCGGCATCGGCAAGAGCGAATGCGTCCTTGGGCTCATCGAGCGTGGCTACAGCCTCGTGGCCGATGATGTGACGCGGATGACTTCGCTCGAAGGACGCGAGCTTATGGCGACGGCGCCGGAACTGACCCGCAATCACATGGAAGTTCGCGGGATTGGCATCATTAACGTGGCTTCTGTTTTTGGCATTGGCAGTATTCGAATCGAGAAGCGCCTCGATCTTGTCGTTACACTAAAGGATTGGCAGGATGTGGAGACGGTGGATCGGATCGGGCTTGATCGGGAATTTTATGAAATTCTTGGCCTTCAGGTGCCGCACGTAACAATCCCCGTGAGGCCAGGCCGTGACATGGCGCGTCTGATCGAAGTCGCCGCGATGGATCAAAAACTCAAGGGGCTGGGCCAGAACAGCGCCGTCGATTTCAATGCCAAGCTGCTCAATTTGATGGAGCAGAAGGGAGTGACGTAATGGGCCTGTTATATCGAAGAGCGAACCGCGCGGCGCCCGCCCAGAAGATCGAGAAGGAGATTTTAATCGTGAACCGGCTCGGACTCCATGCCCGGCCGGCAGCCATGTTTGTGCGCATTGCCAGCCGTTATCGCGCGGAAATTTGGGTGTCCAAAGAAGGGGAGGAGGTGAATGGCAAAAGCATCATGGGTTTGATGATGCTCGCTGCCGGGCAGGGATCGAAGCTACGCATTCGCTGCGAAGGTCCGGATGCCGACAAGGCGATGGAGGAACTCGAGGAACTAATCAACGCGCGTTTCAACGAAGATTAATTCGTCATAGGGGACGGATATGACCTATGTGACGTATGCAGCGCGTTCTGTCAGACAGACTGTCCCAGAGTTGACATCAGCATTACTCTCGCAATTGGGATGACCGACAAGACGCGGCGCGAAATTCGATTTGAGGGAGCTGGCGTTTCACCCGGAACTGCCCACGGCAAGGTTCACGTTGTACGGGACGACATGGACGATGTGCCGCGATATCGCATCGCGCCTTCTCAGGTTACGGACGAGATTGGCCGCTTCGAAGCCGCGCTCATCCAAACGCGGATGCAGATTCTTGAGATGCAGCAGCGCATTGCGGAATCGATTGGAGCAAAAGACGCCGCAATTTTTGACGCCCATCTGCTCGTGGTTGAGGACCGCACCTTGATCGATGAAGTGCTGCGGAAACTGGAGACCGATCTCTGCAATGTCGAGTGGGTTTTTCAGGAAGTTGCCACCCGTTACGCCGAGACTTTGAACAAAATCGATGATCCCTATTTGCGCGAGCGCGCGCTCGATATTCAGGACGTGGCGAAGCGAGTGATCCGGAATCTGCAGGGCAAAGCGCCCAAGACATTTCTTAGCTTGAGCGAGCCTCACATCCTCATCGCCCACAATCTCACTCCTTCGGACACTGCCAGCATGAAGCGGGAGCACGTGCTCGGGATCGCCACTGACCTTGGCAGCCGGACGTCGCACACAGCAATCATGGCGCGTTCGCTCAACATTCCCGCAATAGTCGGTTTGCACGACATCACTGCAAAACTGGAGACTGGTCAGCAGGTGCTCCTCGATGGGACTGATGGCTTGCTCATCGTCGATCCGACATCGGAGACGCTTTTGCACTACGCGGACATTGAATCAAGAAGGGCCAAAGTCGTGGCGCAGCTAAGGGAGCTGCGCGAGACAAGCTCCACCACGCGCGATGGCCGTCACATTGTACTCTCAGCCAACATCGAGCTTCCGGAAGATGTCGATGCGGTGGCGGCCAACGGCGCGGAGGGAATCGGACTTTATCGCACGGAGTTCCTCTATTTAAATCGCACCACTCTGCCGACAGAAGATGAACAATATGAGATCTATCGAAGGGTGGCAGAGCGGGTCCGGCCCGATCCGTTGATTATTCGTACGTTTGATCTCGGCGGCGACAAATTGGCTCCCGGCACTGTAGATATCAGCGACGAATTAAACCCATTCCTTGGCTGGCGCGCGATCCGTTTTTGCCTGGAAAACATCGATATCTTTAAGACGCAATTACGCGCCATTCTTCGCGCCAGCGCTATCGGCAACGTAAAAATCATGTTTCCGATGATCTCCGGCCTGGATGAATTGCGTCGCGCCATTGCCGTGCTCGTCGAGTGCAAGGAAGAGTTGTGCAGCTCGAAGATCGGCATCGACGAAAAAATCGAGGTTGGCGCGATGATCGAAATCCCGAGTGCCGCCATATCCGCCGACGTGCTCGCGCGCGACGTGGATTTCTTCAGTATCGGAACAAACGATCTGATTCAGTACGCGCTCGCGGTCGATCGAGTGAATGAGAAGATCGCGCATCTTTACGAGCCGACGCATCCGGCGGTACTGCATTTGCTCAAAATGGTCGCCGATGCGGCGCATGCGAACGATATATGGGTCGGCGTTTGCGGGGAAATGGCCGGAGATGTTGCGCTCAGCCCGCTCTTGCTTGGTCTCGGCGTCGACGAGTTGAGCGCGAGCGCAACGCTTGTGCCTCGAGTCAAACGTGCGGTGCAAAGTCTGGCCATTCCCGAATGCCAGGAACTTGTTGAGGAAGCGCTCAAGCTCAACACTCCATCGGAGATTCTGGCCCGTTGCCTTGAATTAGCGGACAAGCGCTACGGCGATTTGCTCGGCTGATGTTGAGGCGCGTGTCCTCACGCGCAGGAGGTTTCCACGATTCGCGGCTGAGGACGGCCGCCACTACACTCTTACTCTTCCGCTTCCGGATCGGGCTTTAGACCCTCTTCCTCCATCTTGCGCAACACGTCGCTCATATCATCCACCTCGTCCCAGACGTCTTGGCTGACATAAATGGGAGCCTTTTGCTGCGTGGCCATCGCGATACAATCGCTCGGTCGCCCATCGAGTTCGATGATCTTTTTCTGCTGCACTTCGTTTTCGACGCGAATGATGACCCGGGCATAATAGGTTGCATTTTTCAGATCGTTGATAATCACTCGCTCGACCTTTGCACCAAGGGCCGTCATCAAATGTCCGATCAGATCATGGGTGAGGGGACGCTCCTTGGTGATCTGCCGCATGAACATGGTGATCGCGCTGCCCACCGTTTGATCGACATAAATGATGAACACCTTGTCGTTATTTCCGATAAACACCGCGCACCCGCCGCTGGTCGGCAAGACAGCCCGTACTTGCACCTCAATCACCGTTTTGTTCATCAGGGGAATGGTATCCGTGCGAGCATGAAAGACAAGCGACGCCCTTGGAGAGCCTCTCGGGTGCGAAAATTCTTTTGAAGCGGGCTTGCATGTTCGACGCGCTGATTCAATGTGCGTTTTGCGGCTTGCGGCCGCATGACGAATCGAAATGAAAAACGAGTGGGACCTTGAGTCCGCCATTGCCACCTACAACGTGGAGGGATGGGGCAACGGTTACTTTACCGTCAACAGCTCGGGCAACGTCGAGGCGAAGCCATTGCAAGAAAACGGCGGCTCCATCGACCTCCTCGAAGTCGTCAACGAAGCGCGCAGACGAAACCTGGGTTTTCCACTACTGATCCGGTTTCAGGATCTGCTGCGGCACCGTGTCGAATCCGTGAATCGCGCGTTTCAAACCGCGATGTCTGAGTTCGGTTATCGCAACGAATATCGAGGCGTCTTTCCGATCAAGGTCAATCAGTTGCGCGAAGTGATCGAGGAGATCATCGATGCGGGTCAGCAGTTTCATTTTGGCCTGGAAGCAGGCAGCAAACCGGAATTGGTCGCAGCACTCGCCATGCACAAAGACCCCGAGAGCCTGATCATCTGCAACGGCTACAAGGATCGCGCTTTCATCAGGATCGCGCTCCTTGGTCGCAAGCTTGGGAAATCGGTTGTCATTGTTGTCGAAAAGCTGGAAGAACTCGAGCAGGCAATTCACGCTTCAAAAGAAGTCGGTGTCGAGCCGCACATCGGGATTCGCGTGCGGTTGCATAGCAAAGGCTCTGGCAAATGGTCGCCGAGCGGTGGCGAAAACGCGAAGTTCGGCCTCGATACAACCAATCTCATTGCCGCCAGTCAGATGTTGAAGGAAGCCGGTCTGGCGCATTGTCTTAAACTCGTTCACTTCCACGTCGGATCGCAGGTGCCCGACATTTCGACGATCAAGCG
>JBIOVE010000121.1:0-5436 GCA_044867565.1 Candidatus Udaeobacter sp.
GTGATTCTCTATATTCTCGAAGGAAAGGTGCGCCACGAATTCGGACGCGGGCTCAAGAACGTGTTGGAGAATGAAGCCGGCGATTTCATTTACATCAAACCCGGTGTGCCCCACGAAGTCTTCAACATGAGTGACACGGGACCCGTCGTGGCCTTCGTCGCGCGCTCATCTGCCGATGAGTGGGATAACATTATACCTTACGACCGCAATCAGCAGGACTAACATCCCTAAAGCGGCGTGAAATGCCAAATGTTTAGACGCGACCCCTATCTGTCATTCCGGGATCAGAAAACGGAAAGTGAATCGTGAAGAGTGTTTGGTGTTATTCCCGCGAGGACGCTTGTGCGCTCGCCGCCGCTACTTCATAAACTGACGTACCAGCGCCGCGATCTCATCCGCTTTGGTATCAAGCGCGAAATGTCCTGCGTCGAGAACGTGAACTTCCGCGTTCGGCACATCCTTGCGATAGCGCTCCGGCTCGCCTGGGTCGAATGAGAGGTCGTACTTTCCCCAGACGACGAGCAGGCGCGGCTGCTTCTCGCGCATCCATGCCTGCCACTTCGGATAGGCGTCCATGTTGGTTCGATAATCGTAGAACAGATCGCTTTGAATCTGCGCCTGGCCGGGCTGATTGAGAAAGGCGAATTCATCGATCCAAAGATCCGGATCGTAGCGATCCACGTTTGGATCGTTCCCAACATGACGCGTTCGCGTCGTCTGCAGCGACAGCAGATTCGTGCGAAGTGCGCTTTCGTTAGCCGCGCGATTCTTCCAAAACTCGCGCCGCGTTTTCCAGTTCGCGCCCAAACCTTCGTTGTGCGCAACCGCATCCTGAACGATCAGAGCTTGGACGCGGTCGGGATGAGCGAGTGCCATGCGAAATCCTACCGGACCGCCGTAATCCTGCATGTAAAGCGTGTAGCGTGTGAGTCCGAGCGTTTCGGTGAAATGATTCATGGTCTCGGCGATGTGATCGAACGTATACGCGAATTTTTTCGGATCCGGCCAGTCGCTGTGTCCGAAGCCCGGGTAATCAGGCGCGACAAGGTGATAGCGATCAGAAAGCCGGGCGAAGAGAGGCTCGAACATCCGCGATGAAGAGGGAAGTCCATGCAGCAGGAGAAGCGTCGGCGCGTCTTTCGGACCGGCCTCTCTATAAAAGATGGAGAGCCCATCTATTTGTGTGGTGCGATAAAAAGTCGCATGTTTCTTTTCTTGGGCTTGCGTCGGCAACTGAGGAGTTTTCAGGTCGATCGCGATGGCATGCGCTTCCGTTTTGCCAGCGTTCTCCACGCCGTGCGTGACCGGATCGCGCCAGATGGTCTCTCCAGCCGCGGCGATTCTCTCTTCCGTCCGACCATCCGGATAACTGAACTTGAGCGCGCCCCCGTTCAACACGTAGACGACGCCTGCGGGATGCGAATGCATCGGCTCTTTTTCGCCCGGCTTGAGTCGATACTCGAGGACGCGCACCTGGTCATTTTCGAGCAACACTTTGTAATATTGCGGCGACGTTGTCACTGGGTCCTGCGCAGAGGCGGCCACGCATACGGCTGACAGCAGCGATATTAAAATGATCGTTTTCATTGAAGTGATGAATATGATCGCGACATGTTAAAGGTCATCCTATTTCTCATCGTGCTGGCGCCGACTGCGTTCGCGCAAGATTCAGCGAACGAAGCGCAAGTCTGGAATCTGGAGAAAGCGTACTGGGAATATGTCAAAGCCAATGATCTGGAAAAGTATCGCGCGCTTTGGCATGAGGATTTCCTTGGTTGGCCATATGTCAGTTCAGCACCGACCCGCAAAGATCACATCACCGATTGGATTACGATGAACACGTCGAAGGGCATCAGGCTCCAGTCGTACTCCATTGAGCAGTTGGCGATTCAGGTGACCGGCGATGTCGCGATTAACTATTATCGAATCAAAGCCAACTGGGCCGCGAGCAAAACCGGCGAAGCGAGGAGGGACGCATTGCGGATCACGCACACGTGGATCCGCAGTGACGGTACGTGGCAGATTCTCGGCGGCATGTCCGCGCCCATGAACGCCGACGGCAAATAAGCGGGTGGCCACTGATTGGAACCTCTTAACTCTTACTTCTTCCTTCTCACTTCTCTCATGGCTTCGGTCGTTTTCCTTCGTGCGGTCAACGTCGGTGGGACGAATCGATGCCAACCGGCGCTGATCGCCAAGCAGCTCGCCAAGTTCGGCGTCGTTAACATTGGAGCGGTCGGCACGTTTGTGGTGCGCGAAGATGTCAGCGATTCGGTTCTTCGCGCGGCGATTGCTCGGAAGTTGCCGTTCAAATGCGAGATCATGATTTGCCCGGCGCACGACATCATCAAGCTCGCGGCTAAAGATCCGCTTGCACGGCAACCCTCGGGCCCAAACATAACCCGGTTCGTGAACGTGCTAGCCAAACCGCTTGGCACGGTACCTCCGCTGCCGCTCAGTTTGCCCTCGGACGACGACTGGCTTCTGAAGATCATCGCAATCCAAGACAGATTCGTCCTGGGTCTGTATCGTCGACAGATGAAAGCGATCAGTTACCTCGGCAAGATCGAGAAGCTCCTTGGCGTTCCTGCGACCACGCGCAATTGGAATACGATTCAGAAGATCGTGCAGATTCTCAACGAAACGTAGGCTGCCTTGACTGCCTTAGCTTCCCGGCTTGCCAAGCCGTAGCCTTGGCGAAGGCTGGTCACCACGCGCAATTGGAACACGATCGAAAAAGTCGCGACGATCCTTAGACAGGATTCACGAGATTAACGGGAATAACTGCTAACCCGGGCAGATCGTGTAAAAACTCCGAACAGAAGGAAACGAAGCGGTTTTCTTAACGTCGTGCGTCGCTCTCTTCTGTTAGCGATTGCTCCGTCCCTCAACTCTCAACTATCGATCACTGAAACAATGTGCGGCGTTCCCCGGGAGCGCGCCACTTGCGAAAAATGGCAGAAAACGTTGGCTGTTTGTCGTTGCTGCCACGGTATACCGACAGTTAACGTCGGAGCGATGCGAACTAACGACAAGCCTTTGGCGCGGCCGCGCATCATTGCGTTCCTGGCGGCGCCACAAACGCAAATCATGGATGTTGCGGGGCCGTTTCAAATATTTGTGCGAGCGAGCGAGCTGTATCAACAGGAGTATACCAATGCCGGACCACCCTATCGGGTAATTCTCGCCAGCACGTCGCGCGATCGTCGCGTGTCCACGAACTGTGGCATCCCCTTGATCGCCTCCACCTCGTATCGACATTTACCGAACGAGATCGATACGCTGCTAATCGCGGGAGGCACCGGTCTGGACACGGCCGCACGCAACCGAGATCTAGTGTTGTGGCTTCAACGTACGACTGCGCGCACCCGGCGCTTCGGCTCGATTTGCACTGGCGCCTTCTTGTTGGCCGCCGCCAGACTTCTCGAAGGAAAACGCGTCACTACGCATTGGAAGTGGGCGGACGAACTCGCGCAGCGCTCCGACAAGATCACGGTGGATCCCGATCCGATCTTCATTCGTGACGGGAACACCTACACCACCGCGGGGATCACCGCCGGAATGGACTTGGCGCTCGCGCTTGTGGAAGAAGATCTCGGCTCCTCACTGGCGCT
This sequence comes from Candidatus Udaeobacter sp., assembly GCA_044867565.1. Classification (GTDB taxonomy): domain Bacteria; phylum Verrucomicrobiota; class Verrucomicrobiia; order Chthoniobacterales; family UBA10450; genus Udaeobacter. The sequence goes on from JBIOVE010000121.1 coordinate 3,615, forward strand.
GCGCGTCGCGCGTGAGATGGTTTTGTACCTGCGGCGACCAGGCGGCCAATCTCAGTTCAGTGCCGCGCTCAATCTGCAAGCATCCGACGCGCGGCCGATTTTGGATTTGCACGGTTGGATTCTAAACAATCTCAGGCGTGACCTCTCCGTGGCACAGCTCGCTGCACGCGCCCGAATGAGTTCGCGAACATTTGCGCGACAATTCCGTGCTCAAACTGGAATCACTCCTGCGCGTTTCGTCGAACGCCTGCGCATCGAAGCTGCACGGCAGCGGCTCGAGCAAACCAATGATACAGTCGAAAAGGTGTCACGCGACTGCGGCCTCGGCACGGCTGAGACGATGCGACGCGCTTTCGCGAGAACGCTTGGTGTAACTCCGGTGGATTATCGGATGCGGTTTGCGGTGCGCCCAAGGAATGGCTCGAAACCGTCGGTTGCTTGTGACCGTCGTGCTTCAGACAGGCGCGGCACGGCAGACAAATCAACCACGCGGCGGCGTTACATTCGGAAAACCCGATGAAAAGCAGCGCGTCTTTTTATCGCCATTTGAGCGCGGCAGCCGCTTTGCTGTTGACAGCGGGTGTGCTGCGCGCGCAGCCCTCTGAATCGCCGCCTCCAGCTGTCGACGAAATCGTGGCGCACTACACTGATGCTATTGGCGGTGCCGAGAAAATCAGGCAAATGAACACCCTGGTGAGCCGTGGCGAATATCGCGAAGGCGAACACGTTTTTATCGGCGCAGCGCTCGCGAAGATGCGTCCCTATTACAAACTTGTTGGCGATCCTGCACATCCTGACGCTGATTTCAGTGAAGGCTACGATGGAAGCGCGTGGGAGTATTACAAAGATCCGGGTGTAGTTTTGCGCACCGTGGGCAAAGCAGCGGCGGCTACCCGCCATGGCCTCGCGATCGATGGTCCGTTAGTGGATTACCAGGCGAAAGGGTCGACGATCCAGCTTCTTGGCACGGAGAACATTAACGGTCGCAAGACCTACCGCCTCCGAGTACGGATGGCCGATGGGTTCGAAGAGGACGAGTTTATCGATGCAGAGACATGGTTGTGGGTAGCAAGCCGCAAGGTGGCGTCGATTCACGCGTTCGGACGTGAGATTGCAACGGAGACACGCTTCGCCGATTACCGTCCCGTAAACGGCATTCTGTTTTCCTTCTCGAGCAAGGAGGTGGAGATCGCCACGGGCAAGGTCCTGAATGAGATGAAAACGACGTCTATCGTCGTGAATGAAAAACTCGATCCAGCCATTTTCTCTCCACCGGTCTTCACCCTAACGCTGTTACAAAAACTTCTGGCGGATCTCTTTGGTGAACGCACAGACGTGAATGCCGTCCTATGGAGCTACCGCGATTTCCGGCGTGCACATCCCGACATTGATACCAATGAGGGGATGCAGGTGATCGGTTACCAGATGCTGAAGATGGGAGATCATCCAGCCGCTGTCGCATTGCTCGCTGCCAATGCGCTGGCGTATCCCCGATCCAGCGGCGCAGCATTTGGTTTGGGCCGCGCATATTGCGAGACGAAAGAATTCGCGAAGGCACGAGAGCAGTTCGAGACAGCAATTCGACTCGATCCGAATGACAAACGCGCTCGCGATGCGCTCGCAGCAATGAGGGCTAAGAAGGCAAAAGCTGAGTAGCGAACGCTGCAAGTTGCTTTCGGCCGGTGCCGTAGCGGCAGCGACCTCGAACCTTGCCTTCGCTTCCTCTCAGTCTGCCCGCCGACGACGACTGGCTTCTGAAGATCATTGCGATCCAAGACCGATTCGTCTTGGGTCTGTATCGTCGACAGATGAAAGCGATCAG
>JBIOVE010000122.1:0-3440 GCA_044867565.1 Candidatus Udaeobacter sp.
CGCGACCGTCTGCGCGATCGATCGAGTCTAGAAGAATTGCCACCGCAACAAGTTCGCGGCGTTCGCGACTCAGTTTTGGTTTTCGCTCCGCAAAGCGACCCTTGATCAACAATGGACGTGTGTATTCTCGTGATGCAGCGCAAAATTCACTATGCCTTCTGCCCCTGAAATTGCTCGGTACGTTGATGATTACCTCCGCATTCGTGAAATCGAAGATTGGCCGAATGCGCTGAACGGTCTGCAGATCGAAAATTCCGGTCGAGTGACGAAAATTGGTGCAGCGGTCGATGTTTCAACGCGCGTTTTGACCGAAGCCGCAAAAAATGAGATCGACTTTCTGGTTGTACATCACGGAGTGTTTTGGCCTGGTTTGCAACCGGTGACCGGCGCAACGCACCGGCAACTGAAGCTCGCGTTCGAAAACAATATCGCGCTTTACAGCGCACATCTGCCGCTCGATGTCCATCCAAAGGTCGGCAACAATGCGCAGCTTGCTGCCGCGCTCGGACTCAAATCGACGAAGCCGTTTTTAGAAGAAAAAGATCAGCTGATCGGGCTGAAAGCGCGGGCTTCGTTACCGCTGGAAAAGCTAGTGCAGAAACTGCGGAAAGTATTGGGCGGCCCAGCGAGAGCATTCAGCTTTGGCCCAAAGAAGACGAATACGATCGGTATCGTCACCGGTGGCGCCGGTTCGGAAATCTACAGGGTCGCCCAGGAAAAGATCGACACATTTATCACGGGCGAAGCGCCACACTGGGCTGCCGTGGCTGCTGAGGAACTTGAGATGAATCTTTTGCTCGGCGGGCATTACGCCACGGAAACGTTTGGCGTGAAAGGGCTCGCCGCGCATTTGTCCAGGCGATTCAAGATATCGTGGACATTCATCGACTGCCCAACCGGAATGTGATGGGTATCCGGAATGACGAAGCACGAATGACGAAGGACGAAGGAATGTCGAAGCGCATTCGATATTTTGGGACTGTGCTGACTCTTCTCACGATTGCGCCGATCTCTGTTTTCGGCGCAGCCAAAAACGTTCCGCTACCGCAGCTGAGCGGATACAACGCTGTGTCCGTGCGTTATGGGCCGTTGAACCAGATGATCGTATCCGTCCAGATCAATGGACATCCTGCGACTTTAATCGTCGATACTGGCGCCAATCAAATGATCCTGGAATCGAGCGCGGCGCAGTCATTTGGCGTGAGGCCGCCGCCATATGGCCCGCGCCGTATGCGGTTAACACGAATTCATCACCAGATTCTCCCGCTGGGTTTTGTGAAAAGTATTACAGCCGGGAGCATGAATCTGGGCAGTAGCCGGGCCGCGCTGGTCCCCTCCAGCGTCTTCCGTGGGACACCTTCGAACTACTTGCAAGGCAATCTGCGCGTTGACGGTGTCATTGGCTCGGACATTCTCCTTCGCCACAATGCTGTGGTTAACTGTGGAAAGAACGTTATTTTCTTCAAAGTCGATCCAGCGCGGCAGCTACGGTTGGCCTCCTTCGCCTCATCGGAAAAATTTACCAGGATCCCTTTGCGGCAGGAGAGAAATGGTTCCTTTACAGTGCCCTATTCGATTCGCGGGCAGCCTGGGCGACTTCTCGTAGATACAGGCACAGCTGTTACCACCTTGAACAATGGGATCGCCAGATCGCTCGGGATCGCGTTACAGCCAACATCGGTTTCTGCGCGCTTTATCAGTGGTGCGGGGACGCAAATTAGCGTGGGTCAGATCAGCGACTTTATGATTGGTGATTTTCCGGTGCCGCCCGCAAAATTCGGCGTGGCTGCATTACCCAGCTTCGCGCTTGTGCAAGGGAACACGCGAATCGATGGGATTCTTGGGATGGACCTGCTCTACGCACGTCGTGCCATCATCGATTTCGATGGTATGAATCTCTTTTTTAAGTAACTGGGGGGTACGCTGCAGGCGCGGGAGTCGTCGCAGCGCGACGACCCTGCCAATCGATGTAGCCGAACTATGCCTTGTTCCTGCTTGATTTGGCGCTGAGTTGTTGTGCCCGGGCGGCGGCGCGTTGTGCGTCGGCGGCGCGGCCTGCGACTTGATATGCGTGAGAAAGCTGCTGCCACGCCACTTGTGACGCCGGCAAAAGTTTGGTGGCTTTTTCCAACGCGTTCACGGCATCGCGATGATGTCCTTGTTTTTGATAAGCGACGCCGAGGTGTTCCCACACCGGGCCGTACTTTGAATTTAAGCTTGCGCCTTTTCGCAAATGGCCGACTGCGGAATCGACCTGGCCGACGGTCATCAGACAGTATCCCAGTTGCGAGTGCACGAGATAATCTTGCGGCATGCGTTTAGCGGCGCGCTCGAGTGGCGCGATCGCCTGCGGAATGCGGTTGAGATTAATGTAGCTGAAGCCAAGAATGGCGAGCATTAGTCCGTTATCGGGTGAAACTTCGGCTGCCTTGGCGATGGCGTTCAATGTGGCCTCGCTATTCCCGAGCGCTTTCTCTGCTTTGGCAAGCTGCAGCCACATGTCGACGTCGGCAGGCGCCAGGGCCGCCGCCTTCCTCGCGTAATCGGCACTTTCCTGTTTCCGCCCAGCTCGCGACGCGCAATCGCTTAAAGCATAATATCCAAAGGCGGCATTGGGTTCGAGTTTGACCAAACGCTGAAGATGCGGAATCGCCGATGCATAGTGCCCCTGCGTTGCCTCGGCCGCTGCCATTCCAAGATAGGCAAAGCTATAGCTTGGTTGAATTTTGGCAGCCGTGTGAAATGACGCCGCTGCTTCGCCAAATTGGCGTAGGTCATAAGCGATAACACCATGAAGACATTGCGCTCCGGCGCTGCGTGGATATCGCTCGGCAAGCTTGCGGCATAAATTCAGCACTTGCCGGAAATTTCGCGTCGCCGCTGCTCGAACGATCTCTGTGACGAGAGGATCTTTGAGCGCGGGGTCCGGCTGCTCCAGTGCCTTCTGGACAGACGGCTTAATGAGTTTTTCCGGCGGAGGAAGTTTGTTGAGCAGACGATCAATCGGTGCATCCTCGGCCATTGCCGCCGTGCCCACCGAGGTAAAAAGCAGTACGGAACAGGCTGGAAACAAGACCACCAATTTCACGGCGCGCAGTGTATGAAACAATGGCACGAACTCAAAGTAAAAAATCGGTTTGTAGCTTGCTTAATTCTGTAAGAATGGGTAAAAGGACGGCCCGTGATGTTGATCTCCTTTCCCGTCAGAGTTGTTTTCGGCATTGCCCTGGCGATCGTAGGCTTTAGCCCGCGTGCCACCGCAGCTTCGGCTTGTGTGTGGAGAGTAACAGGACCGAGTGGCGGCATTATTTATCTTGGCGGTTCAGTACACGCATTGCGCAGCACCGATTACCCTTTGCCGTCAGCGTACAATCACGCATTCGATGCTTCTTCGCGGCTTGTATTCGAGGATGATCCCAAATCATCAGCCGCAGGAATCA
>JBIOVE010000123.1:0-4954 GCA_044867565.1 Candidatus Udaeobacter sp.
CTTTTGCGGCCGGCGACGATGATGTTGCCTTTGTAGAGCTTCAGTCTAACGACTTCGGTCACGTCGCGTTGCGTTTCGCTGACGAGCGCTTGCAGTGCTTCGCGCTCGGGTGAGAACCAAAAGCCATTGTAAACAAGTTCGCTGTATTTCGGAATGAATGCGTCACTCGAACATTCACACAGCGCCGCTACAACTGCGGCGGCAGGTGAATCGTGGCAATCATGCAGCGCGCGCTCCCGCCACCAAGTTCAATCGTAGGGAGCTCAAGCGGCAGGAGCCGCGCGTGGGGGGTCAGCGTTTTGCGTTGTTCCTCAGTCAATGCCCGAGCGGCGCGGCTGGAAAGCACCAGCAGTTTCTCGCCACTTTTATTCTGTAGTTCAATGGCATTGCCGGCGAAGTTCGCGATCTGATCTGCCGATAACTCAACGATCTCCTTTTCGGTCTTCTCCAACCGGGCTCGCACCTGTTGCCGCTCGACTTTGTCCGGAATCGTCTCCAGACCAACCATCGCGAAGCCGGTTCCGATGCACATCATCACGTTGGTGTGATAGATCGGCTGGCCGTTGGAGCCGATGCTGGTGAAGGTGACCGGCTCGTAGCTGAAATCATCGGCAAAGCGTTGGATCACCTTGGGATTTGAGCGATTTGAGAGCGAGACGTACGCAATGTTGTTCGGGTGATCGAGTACCAGACTGCCTGTGCCTTCCAGGCAGCAACCTTTATCCTCGAACGCCGAGTAATCGATCACCTCGATGACCCGATAGTGCTTACATAGTTCCTCGACGATATCCTGCCGACGCTCGCGTCGCCGCAGGGCTGAATACATCGGGAAAAGTGCGATGCGCCCGTCGTGATGCGTCGAAATCCAGTTGTTGGGGAAAACCGCGTCCGGCTTTTCCGGCTCAGCTGTGTCTTCAAAGACGTGCACGTTTACCCCGGCCGCGCGCAGTGTCTGCACGGCCGCGTCGAATTCCTTTCTCGCCACGAGCGTTAACGCATCTAAGCTGCAATTGGCATCACGCTGAAACGCATTATCTGCCGCCGTTTCCGGATTGGGATAAAACCGGCCGGGGCGGATCATCAGCACCGAACCGGTGCTTTGCGCGTGCGGAGCACTTTGCGTCATTGGCCGGCTGCATACTACTCTAGTCGGCTTGATGCCGCACCTGGCGAGGGGCCGCCAAGCAGCGACGGAGGGACGCGGCGCTGTCCGATCAAAATAATCAAACCTGGCGTTACCCACTCTCTTGGGTCCGGTGCGTCCGTTGAGAGTACGACTTTCAGTCGCCGAAGGAGATCTCAACGTCGCGCGCCGTTTGCACCATCTCGCCATTGGGTGGAACCAGGCGCAACCGGTTGACTGCGTCGGCGATCGGCACCTGGCGGACCTGATAATTTTGATAGCTGACCATCGATCCGAAATGTCCTTCGTTTGCCAGTTGCACGGCTTTTACACCAAAACGTGTTCCCAGAATTCGATCAAGAGTGGTTGGTGCACCCCCACGCTGTAGATGTCCGAGCACACAACAGCGTGCCTCTTTGCCGGTGCGCTGAGCAATCTCACGCGCGACAATTTGGCCAATTCCCCCCAGCCGAAATTCGCCATCCTTCGTCTCGCGCTTCACTTGCTGACCGTCTTTCGGCATGGCGCCTTCTGCAACGACGACGAGAGAACCGAGATTACCGGCGGCGTCGCGCGCTTTGATGGTGGCGGCAATCTTTTCGTAATCAAACGGGATCTCCGGAATCAAAATGATGTCGGCGCCGCCAGCGATTCCGCCGTGCAACGCGATCCAGCCGGCATGACGCCCCATCACTTCGACGACCATGACGCGTTTGTGGCTGGTAGCAGTAGTGTGCAGGCGATCGCAGGCGTCCATGACGGCATGGACAGCAGAATCAAATCCGAATGTCATCGCCGTAGCTTCAAGATCGTTGTCGATCGTTTTGGGAACGCCGATACAATTAATGCCCGCCTCTTGCAGTTGCTGCGCCGTGACCATCGAACCGTCTCCGCCGACGATAATCAAAGTTTTCACGCGCAACTCACTCAAAACCCGCCGGGAATGCTCAATTATTTCCGGCGGAACAATCGTGCGCTCCCCTGCACCGACTTTCGCGACGAAATGACCGCGATTGGTTGTGCCGATGATAGTGCCTCCCAGCGCCATGATTCCGTTGGTGCTCTTGGGGTCGAGAATGAGGTGATCGCCGGGTGGAAGAAGTCCTTCGAATCCGTCGCGAAAACCGACTACTTCCCAGCCCAGCTTTTCCGCTGCAAGCACAACTCCACGCAAAACTGCGTTTAGTCCCGGGCAATCGCCACCGCTGGTCAGAACACCAATCCGCGGCTTCATTTTCGTTACAGCGCGACTAGAGGATTTTTTTTGGGGCGGCGAGCCGGCCGGAAGCAGCCCATTGATCGTAGAGCTGCCACCCGCGTTGCACAAGCCCCGCCCCTTCACCGAATCGATTCGTGCTGCCAAGCAGGACCACGATCAAATGACGTGGGTAAACAGTTATCATTTCACCTTGCTTCACGAGCTCTGGCTCCCGGTTTGCGGACAAAATCAAGCAGTCACCTGCCCGCGACGTGCGGCCAGTTTTGACTCCGTCGATGCCATTTTTGCCGAGCAGCTCGTTTGTGTTGCGAAGCACATAGTTAAGCCGACGCCCGGCGCGATCGAATGAAATCTGACGCTCCTTTTGCGACACATAAAAACGGAAGCTCGCCTTGTTCATGGCGTATCGGGTCAGGCGTGCCATGTCCTCAACTGTTGAGTACGGTAGCGGCTTAACCTTGTAGTCGATGCCATGTGGATTGACAAAACGCGTGCGCTCCATTTTCAGCTGTTTGGCCAGTGCGTTCATCTGGGTAACGAACGTGTCGGCCGGTGTCATTTTCGAGGCACCCTCACCGGATAAAAGCGATCCCAACTGCGAGCCAACGTGATGCGCCAGTGTGTACGCCGCAATGTTGTCCGATTGGACAAGCGCGGCGTACAGAAGATCACGCAACGTGATGCTGTCGCCCGGTTGAAAGCCGATGTTATTTTCCACGATCCCGACAAATGCCTCCTGCGGAATCGTAACTACCCGATTGAGATCGCCCGACTTCTGTTCCGCCCAATCGAGCACGACACTTGCCGTGGCGATCTTCGTTAGACTGCCGACTTGCATTTTTTTTCTGGGCTCCTGCTCGTCCAAAATGTAGCCGGTCTTTGAATCGACAATGACGTAAGCTTGCGCGGCAACCGCCGGGCGGAGAATGGTCGCACTCGCAAAAAGTGCAAAAAAGGCGATAAAAAATCGGTTTGAAAAGCGCATAATTTCCGGGAATCGCAGCACCTTAATCGGCGCGTTCCGGTTGGCAACATCAATCAGATGGGCACGCATTGGTTCACCACTCAAGGTGGATCGGCTTCTCCTGTAGACGATGCCAAAAGGAACGCCGAAGGCGCAAGAATGAAGCTCGCAGGGCGTCGCGCGCATCGAGAGTCAGGCGGGCAAAGCCGCATCTGGTTTTGCCAACGCGTTGCGGACAACGCGTTCCACCTCGGCTTTTTGCTCATCACATCTTCTGAGGCGCCCGCGCGCGGCTCACCAGCAAGCGCATCAAAAAATAGACGATCAGCGCTGAAGGCACTGCGAAAAAGACTGAGCCGACGAGCGTCGGCCAAATCACTCGAACAAAGGCTTTCCAATGCAAATAATCCTGCATCGCGATATGCGCAATTCGGATTCGCTGCGGAGGCGCCCCATGCAGGATCCAGTAGCCGATCTTGTATTGCCACCAATAAATCGCCGGCATGAAAGGCAGGATAAGATCGTGCAACGTCACGGCGATTGCCGCCGCGATCTTATTACACCGACATATCCATGCGACTACAATGGAAAGCAGCGTTTTCAAGCTCCAGAGCGGGGTGAAACCGAAAAAGATTCCGATGGCGGAGCCGAGCGCGATTGAATGCGGACTGTCGGCAATTGTCATCAGTGTCACGTGATGCGCGACCAGCCAGCGCTTCAGCCGCGCCAGTGGCCGTGGCAATCGTGAGTCGTAAACTCGCGTTACCGCTGGCTGCGATTCCTGCACGGCGGAAGCGTAAGCTAAAACAGCTCAAGCGTCTGGGGCGGGGCTGCGAACAATTGCCCGAGTGCCACGCGCAAACGAGAGGCCGCTCGCGGCGCGTAATCGAGATTGTTATTGTTGAAAATCACGTGTAGCTCGCGCGTTTTGCGGGCCAGCTTTTTGCTTCGCTCTGCAACTTCTGCAATCTCCCCATCGCTATAGTCATAATCAAAACGCGCAGCCACAGTTTTCCCGGAAACATATCCACGAGCATTGCGCCCATGAAGGCGGAGATAGGCCGTGTTTGGATTGGTGATCTCATCCAGATCGGAGGGCATGATCGTGAAATGTTCGGCGATCGGCCCATCGACATTGACAAAGATCGCATTGCGCTTCTTCAAGAAATCGATTGTCGATTTTAGTTGTTCGCCGATGGCCCAGTTGCGATTTCGAAATTCAATCGCCAGTCGATAATCGCGCAGCATGTCGATCAAATGATCGAGCTCGGCCAGCTGATGTTTTCGTGGAGAAAACGCCGGCGAGAGCTGTAGAAGAAGCACGCCAAGTTTCCCGGCGGATTGCAAGATTGACACCGAGCGCAGAAAGATGCTGAGCATCGCTTCTTCCATAGCGGGCGTAAGCTTTACTTTGCCTTTTCCGTCGGTTTCCGCGCGCTGTTGCAAATCGGGCGGCAACAATTTCGCGGCCGTGGCGTGAAACGAAAAGAGCTGATGCAGTTTCACATCGAAGGTAAACCGATCCGGCGTAGCGGCGCACCAGCGCTCGACCATTCGCAAATCGGGCACGGAATAAAACGTCGAATTCACTTCGACCGTCTCAAAGTACTGTGCGTACCAACCAAGCCGCTCATGCGCGCGCATCCCT
>JBIOVE010000124.1:0-5118 GCA_044867565.1 Candidatus Udaeobacter sp.
TTAATCGCGCGTTTTTTCGAAGCAACGCGTTTGTGAGCGCTGTTTTTCTCGTCGCTGTTTGTTTGGATCGATTGCACTAGGCCGGATTTTGTAGACGCCGACCTCTGGGCGGAGCGGCGCGCGTGGCATTAAGAAGCTCAGCGTCGCGCTTCGCAGAGCGAAGCGTCTACAGATTGAGATTACATCGCGTTCAACATCGCGACGCGTCTTTCATGCCGGCCGCCTTCGAAAGGCGTTTCGAGCCAGATCCGCACAATCTTCAGTGCCGAGTCTTCGGGGATCAGGCGTTCACCGATGGAAAGGACATTGGCGTCATTGTGTTGCCGCGAAAGCCGGGTCGATTCTTCATTCCAACAAAGCGCGCAACGCACACCGTGCACTTTGTTAGCCACCATCGCTTCGCCGTTGCCCGATCCACCGAACACGATCCCGCGTTCACACTCACCGCGCGCCACTGCTTCCGCCGCCGGGCGAATAAAAAGCGGGTAATCGACAGGTTCCTCACTGAACGTGCCGAAGTCTTTCACTTCGTGCCCGAGCGTGCCGAGCAGCTCTTTCACCTTTTCCTTGTAACGAAAACCTGCATGATCCGTGCCGAGCGAAATTTTCATGCCGCGATTTAATCGCAACTGTCGCGGCATTGTCGAGAAGTAGCTCGCCAAGAGCAAGGAGCGGCGATCTCTAGTCAGACCGTCTAAAAAGGGCGGATTGGAAACCGCCCCTCCCTTGTGTTAGCCACCGTGCAACTTGGCCAGCTCGCGCCAGATTTCGCGCTCTCGTTCCGTTAGTTTTCTCGGCACGTTGATCTGAACATCGACATAAAGATTTCCGCGTGTCCCCGAGGTGCTCGGAAGTCCGCGTTCCCGCAGTCGAAATCGCTGCCCGCCCTGTGTGCCTGGCGGAATCTTCAGGCGGACATTTCCTTCGAGTGTCGGCACGAGCAATTCGCTGCCGAGAACTGCGCGCCACGGCTCAATCTTCACCTCGTGAATCAGATCGCTTCCCTCGACGGAGAAATCGGGATGCTTCGCCAAACGCACGCGCAAAAAGAGATCCCCACTTTTTCCTCCGCGCACACCCGCTTCGCCCTGGCCGGCCAATCGGATTCGTTGCCCCTCGTGAACGCCGCGCGGAATCTTGACTTGATAGCTCTCCACTTTGTTCGAACCAGCGCGACGTAGCGAAACGGTCCTCGTCGAGCCGTGGAGGGCTTCTTCCAGCGTGACCATGATGTCCGCTTCCACGTCGGCCCCGCGCTCGGCTGTCGCCTGGCGCCCACCAAATCCGCCGAAAGCGGAGCGGCCGCGGCCGCCGCCAAAAAATGCTTCGAAGAAATCGCTGAACCCAGTTCCGCCAAATTCGAACTGGACTCCGCCGTCACCGCCCCATTGGTAAAATCCACCTTCCGGTGGCTGTGCCCCCCATTGCGGCGGCGGTTGAAACCCGCCCGGCCTGTTCCAATCGGCGCCGAGTTGATCGTACTGCTTGCGTTTCTCCGGATCGCTTAATACCTCATAGGCTTCGTTGATCTCCTTGAATTTCTCTTCGGCGGTTTTTTTGTCCTTGGCGACATCGGGATGATGTTTCCGCGCCAGCTTTCGAAAAGCGGTGCGAATCTCGTCGTCCGTTGCCGTTTTCGGCACACCAAGTGTTTCGTAATAATCTCGAAATTGAACCGCCATCGGCTCTCAACCTTGTGCCTCCGCTTAATTCGCGCAACCTTCACTCGATGCGTGAGCTCGGAAAATTCGTCGTTATCATCGGCATAATCATGACCCTGGTCGGCGTCGTGCTGTGGGGCGGGTTTGCTCCGAAATGGCTGGGACGGTTGCCGGGCGACATCCGGATCGAGCGCGGCAACTCTGCGTTTTATTTCCCGATCGTCACCTGCATCATCATCAGCCTCGTGCTGAGTTTGTTATTGTCGATTTTTCGACGCTAGGACGATGGCGAGGAATTCGCCAAACGGCAGTAATTTGAGAATTTGCGCTCGGGTGCGCGTTTCGATCGAGAAATCGGGCGGCAAACCGCATTAGGTTGCCAACGCGTTGAGGACAACGCGTTCCACCTTTGCGTTCATTTAGTCAGTCGGCTGCAAGGTGGATCGGCTTCTCCGAAGACGATGGCAAAGAGTTCGCCGAAGGCGCAGTATTTAAGTATTATGGCCAGAGTAAGCCGGCAGGAACTGCTCGACCGACATGTTGCTCGTCTCTTGCGATGCCGTCGTTGTTCGCGCATGCAATCGACGCCTGTCTCAGGCGGCGCGGTGGTGAGTGACGTCATGCTGATCGGCCAGGCGCCCGGGCCAAGAGAACCGGTGCTGCAACGCCCCTTCGCGCATACTGCTGGACGCACACTCTTTCAGTGGTTTGAAGCCTTTTGCCGAATGAATGAATCGATCGTTAGATCGACAATTTATTTCGCGGCGGTTTGTCGATGTTTTCCCGGCAAAACTCCCGTCGGCGGAGACCGCGTTCCGGCGCCGGATGAAATTCGCAATTGCTCTTCCTGGATGGATGACGAGATCAAGATTTTGAAACCGCGACTCATAATTCCGGTCGGCCGTTTGGCTATCACCCAGTTCATCGACTGCGCGAAGCTGGAGAAAGTGATTGGTCGCAAATTCCGTGTTCGCTGCGCCGGTCGCACTTTTGACTTAATTCCTTTGCCGCATCCCTCCGGCGCATCGCCTTGGCATAAGATTTCACCGGGAAAAGAATTGCTCGAACGCGCGCTCAAGTTAATCGCGCGTCATCCGGCAATTATTGATCTTCGGTAGGGAGATCGCGCTGCGATGTCTGCGAACGGCGCAGCGCGCCGCCCCTACGAACGCCGAACGCCGAACATCGAACATCCAACATGGCGCTTCGCATTTCGATATTGGACGTTGGACGCTTGCCGCGCCGTAGCCTTGCGAAGCCGGGTTGGACGTTGGACGTTTCTGAATGTCTTTGACCGTTCCAACACGTGCTGACATCTCGGAATCTGACAAATGGGATCTCGCCCATCTTTTTGCCGACGTAAACAAGTGGCAGGAGGATTTTGCCTGGCTTAAGCGGACGTACCCGAGACTTCAGGATTGGAGAGGTAGGCTGGGGGAATCGCCGCAAACGTTGGCCGATGTGCTTGAGTTTGAGAAGTCGCTCGATTTGAAACTCGAGCGCATCTATCACTACGCGTCGCTTCAATTGGCCGAGGACAGCGCGAACAACGAATACCTGACGCGGATTGGACAGGTTCAGAACTTGCTCACCAAGATCGGCGAGGCGTCGGCGTTCGTAGTTCCGGAGATCCTAGCTATCGATGACGAAACGTTCGCACGGTTCCTCGTCGATCCAGCGCTGCAGGATTGGCGAATCAAGTTGCACAAAATCCGGAGGATGAAGCCGCACGTGCTTTCCGAGCCCGAGGAACGCCTTCTTGCACTGGGCAGCGTCGCACTTGGCGGCTATGACGACACATTTTCGCAACTGACCGATGTGGACATGAAGTTTGGCGTTTTGACCGACGAGAGCGGTCGGGAGAAACTGCTTACGCAAAGTTCGTTCAGCTCGTTTCTGGTGAAGCGTGATCACGAACTGCGCGAGCGCGCTTTTCACCAGTTCTACGCGGAGTTTCAAGATCACCAGTACACGCTGGCCGCGTCGCTCGCTTATTCGGCGAAGGCGGATGTCTTTCGTGCGCACGCGCGACATTATTCGTCTGCGCTGGAAGCCGCACTTTTTCCGGATGATATTCCGGTCGCCGTCTACGACGGACTAATTCGCTCCGTTCGCAACAATCTCAATCCACTCTTTCGTTACTTCGACCTGCGGCGGCGTGCGCTCGGGTTGTCCGAGTTGCATCATTACGACACGTATGTGCCACTCGTTCCGGAGATCGAAACGCGGTTTACCTTTGATCAGGCGGCCGGGCTGGTTCTTACCGCGCTGGCTCCGCTTGGAAAGGAATATGTCGATGTTTTAGCGGAAGGTTTGCGCACGGGGCGCTGGTGCGACCGTTACGAAACGAAAAGCAAACGCAGCGGTGCGTTCTCGTCAGGAAGCTATGGCGCGCCGCCTTATATCCTGATGAATTACAAGGAGGATGTCTTTGCCGATGTTTACACGCTCGCGCACGAGGCTGGTCATTCGATGCATAGCTGGTTCGCGCAAGAATCCCAACTCTTTCAGGACTACGAGTACCCGATTTTCCTGGCCGAGGTTGCCTCGACGTTCAATGAAGAGTTGCTTACAGATCATCTGCTCGAACAAACCAGCGATCCGAAGATGCGCGCTTACATCATCAATCGACAAATCGACGACCTTCGCGGCACGCTTTTCCGGCAGACGATGTTCGCGGAATTCGAAAAGATCATTCACACCATCGAGGAAAGCGGCGACGCGCTTACTCTCGACGTCTTCAAATCGGAGTATCACAAACTTCTAGAAACCTATTTTGCTGAACATTTCGTGCTCGACCTTGAGCTCGACTTGGAATGTCTGCGTATCCCGCATTTCTACCACGCGTTCTATGTCTATAAGTATGCGACTGGAATTTCGGCCGCCGTCGCGCTTTCAGAGCGCGTCCTTTCGGCTGAACCGGGGAGCGTGGATGCGTATCTTAATTTTCTGTGCTCTGGCGGCTCGAAGTTCCCCCTGGAGACATTGAAAGCGGCAGGCGTGGACATGACAACACCTGCGCCGATCGAGAGCACATTGCACTTGTTCGAGCGACGCCTCGAAGAATTGGAAGCGCTTTTACTGTAAGGGCGTCTGTGTCAGCCCCGAATGCTTTCGGGGTTCACAGAAGCGCGCTGCAATTTGCGTCCGGCCAAGGACCGAAGGGTCGCGGGCAACACGGGTATTCTGGACGCCGCAGCGTAGCGTCCCTACGATTCCGTCGATGCAATTGGACGTCGAAGAATTTAAAAAGCGGATCGCTCCGCTTTTCGAGGAGAATTTTGTGCGCTTTGGTGAATTGGGGGCCGCCGTTTCAGTTTGGCAAGATGGAAAACCGATTGTGGATCTTTACGGCGGGTTTCGCGGATGGGCGTCGCGAAACACCCTGGACCGCGGACACGCTCGTCCTCATCTGGTCCGCGACAAAGGGTCTCGGCAGCGCATGCGTGCTGCATGC
>JBIOVE010000125.1:0-4581 GCA_044867565.1 Candidatus Udaeobacter sp.
GGTATCGCAGCTTCGATACGTCCGATCACAGCCGAAACAATTTTTGGATCGGGGTTCTTGGGTTCGGCGAGGGATACCATAACAATCATCATGCCCAACCGCGTTGTGCCGCTCACGGATTGCGCTGGTGGGAGTTTGATCTCACGCGCTATATCATCTGGGGACTTGAGAAGTGTGGGCTCGCCTGGAAAGTGGTCTGGCCTGCGAAGGAAGCTAAAGCTTCGGACGCTGTTTCAACTGAAAGCGCCACGTTGGTATTAGCGAGCGCGAAGGCAGAGAACTCGATCTAAGCCTCGTAGCCTAAATTCGGGGCCAATCGCTTCTCGATTGCCGCAACTGTTTCGCCTCGTCGCGTCGCATAATCGACTACCTGATCGCGCCCGATTTGGCTGACGCCGAAATACTTTGCGTCGGGATGCGAAAAATAAAGGCCGCTCACGCTCGCGCCGGGATGCATGGCAAATGATTCCGTCAGCTTGATGCCCGCGTTCTTTTCCGCATCGAGCAAATCGAACAGCGTTTGCTTTTCCGCATGATCAGGACACGCCGGGTAGCCGGCAGCCGGACGTATGCCGCGATATTTTTCACGGATAAGATCGAGGTGAGACAATTCCTCGTCGCGCCCAAATCCCCACGCGATGCGGACCTGCTTGTGCAGATATTCGGCAAACGCTTCAGCCAATCGATCCGCCAGTGCCTTCGTCAGGATCGCGCTGTAATCATCATGTTCCACCGTGAACTTCTTCGATAATTCATCCGCGCCGTGAATTGAAACCGCAAATCCACCAAGATAATCCTGTAGCGGCGGTCCCTGACCGTCGATCTTCGGTGCGATGTAGTCCGCAAGACAAAGGTTCCATTGTCCTGCCGGTTTTTGCATTTGCTGACGCAAAAAATAAAAGGTGGCAAGCTTTTGGCCACGCTCGTCGTCAAGGTAAAGATCGACATCATCGCCAACTGAGTTTGCCGGCCAAAAAGCATAAATGCCGCGCGCCGTTAGCAAATTCTTCGCGGAGATCTCATCGAGAAGTTTCTGTGCGTCACCAAAAAGCTCGCCTGCTTGTTTGCCGATCACCGGATCATCGAAGATCGCAGGGTAGCGACCGCGCAGTTCCCAGACGTGAAAGAATGGAGACCAATCGATGTAGGAAACAAGGTCGCTGAGCGCAATCGCGGCTTTCCTGGGAGCACTCGCGTACACATGCACGCCGAGAAACTCTGGCTTCGGCGGTTGGTAAGCGCTCCAATCAATCGGCGTCCGATTGGCCCGCGCTTCCTCCAGCGTCAGCAATTTTTTCCCCCGCGTCCTGGCTGAATATTCCTCGCGCAATACCGCATAATCACCACGCGTTTTCGTGTCGAACTCTGATTTGAGTTGCTCGTTCAGCAACGAATTGACCACGCCCACCGCGCGCGAGGCATCCAGGACGTGCACCGTGCTGGCTCGATAATGCGGCGCGATCTTTACCGCTGTATGTGCGCGGCTCGTCGTTGCCCCGCCGATCAACAATGGCAGCTCAAATCGCTCCCGCTCCATTTCTTGCGCCACGTGCACCATTTCGTCCAGCGACGGTGTGATCAGGCCGCTCAAACCGATCACGTCCGCTTTTTTTTCCCGCGCCGTTTCCAGAATTTTCGCCGCAGGCACCATTACTCCGAGGTCGATCACTTCGTAGTTGTTACATTGCAGCACAACGCCCACGATATTTTTGCCAATGTCGTGCACGTCGCCTTTCACCGTCGCCATCACGATGCGCCCCTGCGGTTTGGCGCCTGCAGATTTCTCCGCTTCCATGAATGGCATCAGATAGGCGACCGCTTTTTTCATCACACGCGCGCTCTTCACCACCTGCGGCAGAAACATTCTGCCCGAGCCAAACAAGTCTCCTACTACACTCATCCCGGCCATAAGCGGACCCTCGATCACTTCGAGCGGACGCTTGCATTTTTGCCGCGCCTCTTCCGTATCGATGTCGATATAATCGACAATGCCTTTTACCAGCGCGTGTTTCAGACGCTCTTCTACAGGTTCCGCCCGCCACGCTTCATTTTTGACTGGCGTCTTGTCTTTTTCTTTTACCCTTTCCGCGAAATCGACCAGCCGTTCGGTCGCGTCATCGCGCCGGTTCAGAAGCACGTCTTCAACGCGTTCGCGCAATTCCGGCTCGATCTCTTCGTAAACCGCCAGCTGTCCGGCGTTGACGATCCCCATGTCGAGACCGGCCCGGATGGCATGAAAGAGAAACGCCGCGTGCATCGCTTCGCGCACGGCGTTGTTGCCGCGAAACGAAAAGGAAATGTTGCTCACCCCGCCGCTCACCCGCGCACCCGGGAGATTTTTTTTGATCCAACGCGTTGCTTCGATGAAATCGACCGCGTAATTGCGATGTTCCTCGAGACCAGTGGCGACGGTCAGAATGTTGGGATCAAAGATAATATCATTCGGTGGGACGTTTGCGTGTTTCGTTAAGAGATCATAAGCACGCGCGCAAATCTCAATCCTACGCTCGAAGTTGTCGGCCTGGCCGCGCTCATCGAAAGCCATCACAATGACGGCAGCCCCATAGTGTCGAATCAGGCGCGCCTGCCGGAGAAATTCTTCCTCACCGTTTTTCAAGCTGATGGAATTGACCAGCGGTTTGCCTTGAACGCATTTCAACCCAGCTTCGATCACGCTCCACTTCGAGCTGTCGATCGCGACCGGAATGTGCGCAATCTCCGGTTCGCTGCCGATCAGGTTCAGAAAGCGCGTCATGGCCGCTTCGGAATCGATCATTCCTTCGTCCATGTTCACATCGAGAAGGTTCGCTCCGCCCTGCACCTGTTGTCGCGCCACGGTCAGCGCCCCTTCAAAATCGTCTGCCAAAATCAATTTCGAAAACTTCGGTGAGCCTGTGATATTGGTGCGCTCACCAATCACTGCGAACCCGAATTCCGGAGTGATATTGAGTGGTTCGAGACCGGAGAGCTGGAGAATTGTGGATTGCGGATTGCGGATTGCGGGTTGGGGAGTATACGCGTCTCGCGTGTTGGTCGGCGTGTCTCGCGACGACGAACTTTTCTCTTCGGTTCGGTGGCCGGAAGTACGCGAAGGCGGGACACCTTCGCCAGCACCCGAGACGGGCGCGCTCCCCGGAGCTCGCGATTCCACGCGTCGCGGCGCCAGGCTACGCACTGCTTCCGCAATGGCGCGAATATGTTCGGGAGTCGTCCCGCAACAGCCGCCGATCAGATTCAACCAGCCGTTCTCCGCCCATTTTATGAGTTTCGGCGCGAACGTTTGCGGAGTCTCTGGAAACCCGGTCTCGGATAATGGATCAGGCAAACCCGCGTTTGGATATCCGCTCATGTAATACGGAGAAATACGTGCCAGCTCGTCGACATACGGTTCCATCTCATCCGGGCCTAACGAACAATTCAGTCCCACAATGAGTGGCCGTGCGTGCGCGATCGAAATGAGAAACGCTTCCACGGTTTGACCGCTCAGCGTTCGCCCCGACCGATCGGTCACTGTTCCGGAAATCATCAGCGGGACTTTCTTCCCCGTCTTTTCAAAAACTTCCGTGATGGCAAAAAGCGCAGCCTTGGCGTTGAGCGTGTCGAAGATGGTTTCGACAATCAAAAGATCGACGCCGCCTTCGACCAGCGCCTTTGCCTGATCGAAATAAGTTTGTTTGAGCTGATCAAACGTGACCGCGCGGAATGCGGGATCAATTACATCGGGGGACATCGACGCCGCCACGGGGAGGGGACCCATCGATCCGGCAACGAACCGGGGCATTCCTGTTTGATCGATCACGCGATCTGCCGCGCGGCGTGCGATTTCAGCCGCCGCCACATTCATCTCGTGCACCAGCGCGCGAAGATCGGGATCGTCTACCACGCGCTGGAAAAACTCCTGATCTTTGCGGCTGCCGGCTGGTTCCCCGCGAAAAAGAAAATCGTGCAATCCGATGGTGGTGGCGCTGAACGTATTGGTTTCGATAATGTCGGCGCCGGCTTCGAGGTATTGCGCGTGAATTTCTTCGATGACTTCCGGCTTGGTGAGGAGAAGCAATTCGAGGCTGCCCTTGAGGTCTTTGTCCTGCCAATCCCGAAAGCGTTGTCCCCGATAATCGGCTTCGGACAATTTGTAACGCTGGATCATCGTGCCCATGGCGCCGTCGAGCACGACGATGCGTTCGCGCAGCAGCGTTTCCAGAGGATGAAGATCGGAGGCCATGATTGTCCGGGAACTAAACGTGTGTTTGCCCCGGCGATCAAGAAACAAATTGACGCATCATGATGCGTAGATGTGTTAATCCTTTTCGTCTTGCTCGTGCTCCCGCGGAGATGACAGGATCGAAAATGACCGAAGTTCGAATGACCCGCCTCCGTTCGCCGCGGCGACCTGCGGCGCGGCAGGCGAATGACGAAAGCATGGCGAAGAACGTGAGACAGCGAGGGGAGAAAACAAGGAGCGGCGGTCTCTAGTCCGCCGAAGCGTGGCAATAAGGCGTTAGTTCACGCGACGACTTGCCGGAATGCCGCTAGAAAACTGTCCATTTCCGATTTCTTTCCAATTGTCAGGCGCATGTAATT
>JBIOVE010000126.1:0-7989 GCA_044867565.1 Candidatus Udaeobacter sp.
CCCACGCTCCTGTTTCTACTTGGAATGCAGCAGCCAAAGGAGATGACCGGCCACAACTTGCTCGAGCCGGTGTAAAATCGATGATGGCTTGAGCGCTGCGCCAATTTCTGTCGGATCATTACAGTCTTTTTAGCTGAGATTTATTCCCGCACCCATTTGGCGAGCTCGCGTGCCCAATACGTGACAATGATGTCCGCCCCGGCGCGCTTGAGCGCAGTCATGATCTCGAGAACGGCAGCGCGTTCGTCGACGATCTCCTTTTCGGCGGCCGCTTTAACCATCG
Organism: Candidatus Udaeobacter sp.; assembly: GCA_044867565.1. GTDB lineage: Bacteria > Verrucomicrobiota > Verrucomicrobiia > Chthoniobacterales > UBA10450 > Udaeobacter. Next base: position 284 of record JBIOVE010000126.1, read on the forward strand.
CGTACTCACCGCTCACATGATAAACCGCGGTCGATTTGCCAAAACATTCGCGAACCCGCCAGAGGATATCGATATATGGCAAGGCCGGTTTTACCATCACGATGTCCGCGCCTTCGTCGATATCCAAAGCCACTTCACGCAGCGCTTCATCTGCGTTGGCGTAATCCATTTGGTAAGAAAGACGATCGCCAAATTGCGGTGGACTCTCGGCTGCTTCGCGAAACGGACCGTAAAAAGCCGACGCAAATTTGGCCGCGTAACTCATGATCCCAGTTTGATCGAACCCGCTGGCATCGAGCGCCTCGCGAATGGCGCCGATGCGACCGTCCATCATGTCGCTCGGCGCCACCATGTCGGCGCCCGCTGCGGCGTGGGAGAGCGCGGTCTTCACAAGGAGTTCGACCGTCTCGTCGTTGAGAACATGGAAATGGTCTCCATCGATGCGCGTGACACCGCAGTGGCCGTGGCTCATGTATTCGCACAAGCAAACGTCGGTGACGGTGGCGAGGTCGGGACATTTTGATTTGATGGCTCGCAGCGCTTTTTGAACGACCCCGTTTTCCGCATAAGCGCCGCTGGCCTGTTCGTCTTTCTGTTCGGGAATCCCGAAAAGCAAGACCGCTTGCAGTCCGAGATCTTGAACGCGCTGGGCTTCATCAACGATCTCCTTCATGGAGAGCTGAAAAACGCCCGGCATGCTGGCGATCGGACGGCGCTGCTCCAATTTTTCGCTTACAAACAACGGGAGAATAAAATCGTGGGCGCTCAGTTGTGTCTCGCGGACAAGATTTCGCAGAGCAGGGGAACGCCGCAGACGACGGGGCCGATGCACCAATTTTCTCACAGATCAAGGGTACCCGGTTGGCGGAAGCGTCGCAAGCTCCTCACGGCGAACCCGTGACGCCGCGGCAACCCGACTTGACGGAGAGAAGCGTTCCATGTAGCGCGTGCATGAAACATTGCGCTCCTAAGAAATGACGAATGTCGAAGCCCGAAGCGATCGCGTGGATTATTTCGTCATCCGAACTGCGAAACGGAGTCGAGGAATCTCTCACTGTTGACAGATTAAAGAGCGGATAACAGTAAGAGATGTCTCGACCCATTCGACTTCGCTCAGGGCAAGACTTTCGCTCGACATGACAAAGCTTCCACGCGAAATGACCGATTACTTGTTAGTCGATATCAGTAACTCATACACGAAGTTGGCTTTTGCGTCGGTAACGCGCATTTCAACTCCCGTCCGGATCGCGACTGGCAGGCTTTCACGCAGCGTCGTTGCGAGATTTCTGAGAAAGCAAAAGGTGCGAAAAATCGTTGTCTCGTCAGTGGTGCCTGCAAAAAATCGCGCAATTTCAAAAGCCGCTGGAAAAGTGGACGTGCTTTGGCTGGATTCGACGCTCAAGCTGGGTGTGGGGATTGATTATCCGAAACCGAAATCGATCGGAGCGGACCGCCTGGCGAATGCGGCGGCAGTCACAGCGCTTTACGGATTTCCTGCCATCGTGGTGGACTTCGGCACGGCTGTGACTTTTGACATTGTTTCCGATCGCCGCGCTTACATTGGTGGCGTGATTGCACCGGGGCTCGAAGCGATGACCAATTTTCTTTATCGACGAACGGCGCTCTTGCCGAGGCTGTCGTTGAAAGAGCCGCGACGCGCAATTGGGAAATCCACGGTCGAGGCGATGTTGTCCGGCGCGGTGTTTGGTTATCGTGGGCTGGTCCGAGAGATTCTTGCGCGGATCAGAGCAGAGCAGTTTCCACGCAAAAAGGTTTACATCGTGGCCACGGGCGGCTACGCGCAACTCATCGCGGCGCAGTTGCCGGAGATCGGCGCGGTTCGTCCACACCTCACGTTGGAAGGGTTGCGGATCACGGCAAATTTGAATTGATTAAATTGGGGACGGGCTCTGTCTCGCCCCACTCTCCTTCGGCGCGCGCCAGGCCGAGCGCCTCCCGCCAGAACTTGTCCGAGGTGACAAGGAATTGATCTGTCCCCACGCGCGAGCATTGGGCCGTCGATTTGGCGCTGGCTGCCTTTTTCCGAGGCAGGCTGAAAATCTCGTCGCCTGTGCAACTTTGCACTTGTCAGGAGCGGTGAACGAAGCTTCAATCCTTACTTCATGAGAATCTGGCAAATCGCTGTGGTCGCAGCGCTGGCGCTCAGCCCACTGGCGGCAGAAAATGTCGCTCCGACAAAATCAGAACTGGAGGAAATGTACGGCAAGGCGTTTCGTGAGTTCGATGCGAACAACTTTCCCCAAGCGTTAAAGGAACTCGACGCGATCGATGCCCGCCAACCTGACCTCGCCGCGTCGAAAAATTTACGCGGCGTCATCCTGATGCGGCAGGGCATCTACGACAAGGCGGAGGCCACGTTGCACGAAGCGGCCCAGATCGATCCCAAATTTTGGAATGCGCGCTTCAACCTGGCGGTAATTCCGTTTCTGAAAAAAGATTGGGTCGAGGCGCGAAATCGCTTTCAGCAGCTTCTTTCGAGCAGTGAATCCGATCTGGCGGGCGAAGCTTCGCAGCTTATTCAATACAAAATTCTTTTGACTTATCTGCTCGAGGGAAAAGAGAACATGGTCGATTCCATTTTGGCCAAGCTGGAGCTTTCGCGCGATACGCCGGCTGTTGAGTACGTAAAGGCAGCCGTCGCACTCCAACACAAAAATCAAAAAGAAGCAAAAGATTGGACGACCGTAGCGGAGAAGAATTTCTCACCGCAACTGAACAAACTCTTCGCAGAATCACTGTATGAAGTTGGGTGGCTGGAAAGACCAGCTGGCGAAGCGCGCGCCTCTCTGCCATTAACGACGGCTGCCGAGCGCACGGAGAAAGGAAAGGCTCTGGCGCGTTCGAAATTCGAGCAGGCGCAGCAGGCGCTCAGGCAGCGGGATTTCGCGACGGCCCGTAAATTAATCGATGAAGCCGATCAGGCGGAGCCGAATCAACCGGCGACCCTGAATTTGCGCGGCGAAATTCTGATGGAGCAGAAGGAGTTTGATGAAGCCGAAGTCGCCTTCAAGAAAGCAGCCAAGCTGGATCGAAAGTTCCGCGAGGCGCAATACAATCTCGCGCAAATCCCATTCAAGAAGAAAGACTACGCAAAGGCGCGGGAGCGTTTCGAATCGTTGTTTGGACAGACTCCAGGGGGCGATAAGAATCAGGCGGCAGAGCTCATTAAATTCAAAATTTACATGACGCTTTTGCTCGAAGGGAAAGAGAGTCGGGCGCAGGCGATGATGGAGCAGTTCCAGTTCACCGGAGATACGCCGGCCCTCTACTATGCCCAGGCGGCGTGGGAGTTTAAGCATAACAATCCCGAGAAAGCCGCTGATTGGACCGCCTCGGCGAAAAAGATTTACTCAGCGCCACTCAACAGCGTTTTTGTCGACGCTTTTTATGATGTTGGCTGGATGCAGGCCCCAGAAGTCGCGTCGGCGCCGCCGCCTGCGTTCGACACGGCCGGTGCCATTGCATCGCGAGCAGAGGGCAGTCCGGCCGTCGAGCCGAGCCCTATTCCTGACACCCTTGGTGCCGCAAACAAACAAGCGGAAAAATCGAAGGGCGAATCCCCTCCTTCTTTGGCGCTCGCGACAAACCCGCCGAATACTGGGTTGGAAACCACGAATGCAGGAGAAGCGGCTCAACAGGTTCCTGTTTCCGCCTCGAATGAGCCGGCTGCAGCGGGAATAGGTCAGCCAGAAGAAGCGGCTGCGGCCTCTGGATCGGCTCCTAATGCAGAGTCGATAACTGCAACAGCTTCGCCCGGCGAGGGAGCGATGGCTTCATCTGCTTCCGGCGGACAAAATGAGCAGCAGGCAACCGTGGGCGAAACAAAGCGATCTGGGGAGCCTGCTGTCGCCACAGCACTCGCCGCATCCAGTATTTCGCAGCCAGCCATTGTAGGGGTAAGTCGGCAAACGTGGCTTGTCGGTGGATTGCTGTTAGCGGGCGTCTTTGTGTTAGCCTGGGTCGTCGTTCCTCAGCTTCGCCGCTATCAACTCAATATCCCGAGTTACCGACGAGCCGGATCTGTCGCAAGCTTACGCGCGTCCAAGCCCAGCACAGCACCGACGGCAAAGAGCGTTGCGCTGGGCAACGGCTTTTTGGGAGGACCCCGCCAGGTTTCGCTACGATTAGCGGCATCGAAACCTTCCCTGCGGCACACGACCCTGCCTTCGGGAAAGTCTACTCGTGCTTTTGATGGATTGGCAGATTTGGGAGTGTCAGATTTGGAAGTCAAAGCCGCTACTTATCAGAAGGCGGAGCCAGATCGCGAATTGGCACCGCTCGCTGAGCCAGCCTTTGAGTCGGAATTAGTAGGGGCGGTTGTTGAGCAAACGGCGGAAACGCTGCGACCAAGTGTCCCCGAATTGGCGCCGCCCGCCGAGCCAGTCTTTGAGTCTGAATTAGTAGGGCCGGTTATTGAGCAAACGGCAGAAACGTCGCAACCACGTGTCCCGGAACTAGCGGCGCCGCTCGCTGAGCCGGTCTTTGAGTCGGCATTAGTAGGGCCGGTTGTCGAGCAAGCGGCAGAAACGTTGCAACCACGTGTTCCCGAACTAGAGCAGTTTACTGAGCCAGCGCTTGAGTCGGCCGTGGGGTCAGTTATCGAACAGACGACCGAGACCGTGCAGCCAAGCGTACCGCGGACAGCGGAAATGGCTGAGCCAGCGATCGGTGAATTAGCCGCACCTTCTGCGATCACGACAGAAAAGCCGAGTGAGATTTCCGGAGCTGCAGATAGGGTCGCACTGCCCGCCATGGCAGCGTCAGCCCCGAAGGCTTTCGGGGAAATCAGACGGATCGAACCGGAGCAGTCTGCGCCGTCTGAAACCACTTTGACTGCGATTCAATCATCCGTATCGGAAAACGTCACTGATCCCACGCCTGATAAGCAAAACGCCATTTCCGCTGAGCCCGAATTTCCATCAACAACCACACCTGCTACCATGCCTGAAACAGCCCAAACTCCACCTGCTCCAGTAAACAAACCTCCAGCCGCTCCGACGGCCAAACCGCAACCCGCTGCTACGATGCAAACATCCGTGCAACTCACCTTCTCTTTCGAGATCGCGGCGATGCAGTTGACGCCGGGCTTTAAAATGGGCGGCCTAAAAGTGCGTCCTATTTCCAAGGTTGTCACAATGCGTTTGGCTCCGTCCCAGCAGCCGCAACCTGCGATGAATCTGCAAGTCAATTTCGAGATCGCAAAGATTCAGCCCCTCGGAGGAGCCCTCGGCACGATTCGAATGATTCCGTCTCAACAGAGGCCCACTGCTGCCGGTTCGTCTTCAGTTGCGGTTGCGGGGCTGCAAGTAGTGCCGAATTTCGAAGCTGCGCCAGTCCAGCTCACGCCGTCTCAGCCAGGACAGGCCGCGGTCTTCGTGACAGTCCCCTGCCAAATTACGACAATTGAGTTTTCGCCGTCGCTCGAGATCGGATTGGTTGTTCTCAATTCCAATTCCAAACAGGTTGTTGTGCAGTTGCCTGGCGGCGGCGTTAGTCCGAGCGAAGGAGCGCCGACGTTTGAAATTGCGAATTTGCAGCTCAGCGAAAATGGCGACATCGCTATGATGCAGCTAAATCTGCTCGGTCCCGGGACCAAGCGAGCCTAACGACAAGCCTCGATAGGCAAGGCGGGGTCTTTGCGGTTCGCTCAGGCGCGTTTGCCGAACGGATCCCGATTCAGAGAGCGCAGTTGCTTCGGCAGGAACTCTCCATCGCGGCGAATCAACCTGCCGTCGAAATAAATTTCCCCACCCCCATATTCTGGACGCTGGATGCTCACCATGTCCCAGTGGACCTGGCTGCGATTCCCGTTGTCCGCTTCTTCGTAAGCTTGCCCCGGAGTAAGATGAAACGAGCCGGCGATTTTTTCATCGAACAATATGTCCCGCATCGGTTGCAAGACGCGAGGATTGAACCCGAGGGAAAATTCGCCGATGTAGCGGGCACCTGGATCTGAATCGAGAATCTTGTCCAACTTTTTCGTTTCGTTGCTAGTCGCATTGATGATTTTTCCGTTCTTGAACTGGAGACGGATCCCATCGAAACCGATGCCCTGATAAATACTCGGAGCGTTGAAGGTCACATGACCCTGCACGGAATCTCTCACCGGGCAGCTGAAAACTTCGCCGTCCGGAATATTGCGATCGCCACCGCAGATCACGGCCGGGATTCCCTTAATAGTGAAATGGAGGTCGGTTCCGGGCCCTTTGATTTCGACGCGATCTGTCTTTTCCATCAACTGCTTGAGCGCCTTCATGCCGGGCTGCAGTTTGCGGTAATCCAGCGTGCAGACTTCAAAATAAAAATCTTCAAAGGCTTCCGTGCTCATTCCGGCAAGTTGTGCCATCGACGGTGTTGGCCACCGCAGGACGACCCATTTGGTTTTTTTCACTCGCTGGTCCTGCACCGGGCGCATTTTTTTAGCGAGCAATTTCATCTTGTCCACCGGGACATCAGATAATTCCGTGACGTTGTTGCTCCCGCGCACGGCGATGTATGCGTTCATTTTTTTCATTCGTGCCAGCTCATGGCTCGCCAAAAGATTCAGTTGTCGATCGGATACTTCGAGCGCAAGCGCTCGGTTAACCCGGGCATGATAAGTCTGCACAAAAGGGACGCCTCCCACGTTCCGAACCGCCCGAATGAGCGCGATGGTCATTTCATCCGGGGTGTCGAATGCTTCGATCAACACCGTTTCGTTGCGTTTGAGCCGGATGGAATATTCCACAAGAAGTTTCGCGAGTTCATCAAAACGGGCGTCGTGCATAAGGTCGTTATGATTCCATTGGTCACGCAAGATGCAACTTAGCGGCGGTCTATGAGCGTCGCGCTTTTGAGTACCCGGCGCGGAAAAAGTGCGGCAGTCAGAGACAGCTGTTACAAAATTGCGTTCTGAGCGCGTGCGCTTTTAATCGGTATTGTTGAGGCGCGCAGCAAAAGCGCCGTCGAAATGATCTCGAAACGGCAGGCAGGACTCTTGGTCCGCAAGTCGCATCCGTGGAAATTGGTTTAGCAAACGCTCAACAAGCAGCTCATTTTCCTCCGGTTCGAGACTGCATGTGCTATAGACAAGAACGCCGCCCGGTTTCAAAAAGCGGATCACAGAGCGCGTAATCTCAAATTGCTCGTCTGGCATTCGGGTCAGGTCTTCAGGGCGCAGTCGCCAACGCACATCCACCCGGCGTCGCATCACTCCGGTGTTGGTGCATGGCGCGTCAACCAGGATTCGATCGAATGGCGCGAACGAAGAGATTTCTGTCGGGATACGACGGCTTGTCCAATCGTGATAGAAGCCGTGGACAATCTCGGCAGCGAGCCCAGCGATGTTGTCTTTCAAAATCTGTAGCCGCTCCGGATTGCGATCGCATGCCAGGATTGTTCCCTTATTTTTCATGAGCTGCGCGATGTAGCATGTTTTTCCACCCGGCGCGGCGCAGGCGTCGAGGATTATTTCTGTGGGTTTGGGATTAAGAAGCTGGCAGGCGATAATCGTGCTCGGGTCCTGGACGTAGCAATGGCCCAGGTTGAGCGCGGTCTTCGGCAATCTGGCAAATTCTACAAAATCAGAATCTGGCGCCAGCGGCCGTGACTCCGGATATAGCTGAAAGAACGTTCCGCGATCGATTTTTAGCCGATTGATTCGGCCAAAAACTGCCGGAGGTAGATTATTCCATTTGCACAGCTCT
>JBIOVE010000127.1:0-5303 GCA_044867565.1 Candidatus Udaeobacter sp.
CAGATCGCGCCCCACAGCCATGCCGAGACCCGCGGAAAGCGCGGTGCCGGCATGCCCGGCCCCGTAGCAATCATGCTCGCTTTCGGTGCGCAAAAGAAAACCGTTGAGGCCGCCGAATTGTCGCATGGTCCCGATGCGATCGAGACGGCCGGTGAACATTTTGTGCACGTAGCCTTGATGGCTTACGTCCATGACAAAGCGGTCGTGCGGCGTGTTAAAAACGCGGTGCAACGCAATCGTCAATTCGACCACGCCGAGATTCGGCCCGAGATGTCCCCCGGTTTGCGAAAGGACCTTGATCAGCTCATCGCGCACTTCCTGCGCGAGCTGCGGCAGGTCCTGTTCGCGCAGGGCTTTGATATCCGCGGGTGAACGAATGCCGTCCAGGAAGCGCGCGGGGGCGGCCGTTTCAGAAGCTTGAGAAGGCTCAGAAGAGTCTGATTTCGTCATTTGTGTTTTGGGGTTCATTGGCCACGCTGGCCGGCGCTTCCGGTTCCTGCGTTGGTTCGAAATCTTTAACTATCGTTTTGCCGGCGCTGTTGCGGGCAATGATCTCGATCTTTTGCTCGGCGTTGGCAAGCCGTTCCTGGCAAATTCTTACAAGGTTCATTCCCTCTTCGTAGCGCACAATCAGGTCTTCGAGAGGCAGTTTGCCCGATTCCATCTGCTCGACAATCGCTTCGAGCCGATCCATTGCACCCTCAAAGTTAAGTTCCCTCTCGCGCTGCTTCGGTTTGCTGCTCACGGGCAAACGAGGAATTAAGCACAACTTGCCGCCGAGAAAAGGGCGACTTCTTCCCGAACAGCGGCCGTTTCGAGAAAACTACGAGTTTACGTTCAACGCTCAACCATCAGCCTAAGACTGCTTTTTAACCGGATAGCCGTTAGCTACGTCGTCTTGCCAGATGGTGAATGCAGCATTGAAATCAGCGAGGGAATACCAATGCGTACAGCCAAAGGATTCCAAGGCCACTCACTGACACGCCGCTCACAATAAAGACCACATAACCAGCAAACGTGCGGGCGGCGCTTTCGTGATACAAGGCACGACCAGAGCAAACCAGGCTGCCTCCGAATATCGCGAGCGCCACGCCGTGTATGATGATGAAGGGTCCGCCAACCAGTACCAGCACACCGCCCACGCCGATGTCGGGAAGGATGCGCGGCGCAATCTTTAATGCGTACAACCATGCCAGTGCAATGAGCCCGTAGCGGGTCAATAATCCGCGAACCGCTATCCGCATGGGAAGATCCATTTATCGAGAACTCGCCCCAATTTTTTCGGTGCTCAGAGACGTGCTAACCGATCTGGGTCCGATATGCCGCGGCGTCTTTTAATTGTTTGAGATCATCGGCGTTGTCGATCTTCAGAACGAAAATCCAGCCCTGGCCGTAGGGTTCGCGGTTGATTAAACCCGGATCCGCTTCGAGCGCTTTGTTTACCTCGACGACAGTTCCTTTTACCGGCGCGTAAATATCGCTCGCGGCCTTTACCGATTCCACAACCGCGATCGCTTCCTTCGCGATCGCTTCCCGATCCATTTTTGGCAGCTCGACGTAAACCACATCGGTCAACTCAGATTGCGCATGATCGGTGATGCCCACCCGGACATTTTCGCCTTCGCGCTTAATCCATTCGTGTGATTCTGTGTAAAGCAAATCGTCGGGGACATTCATGATTTTTTGTAGAGCGGTTTCTTTTCGATGATAGCGGGAAATTTCTGCCCACGGATTTCGATGTCGATTTCGGCTCCAATTTTCGCGTGCCGTGCCGAGACATACGCCATGCCGACGCCCCGGTTCAAGCTCGGAGAAACGGTGCCGCTGGTCACTTCCCCGACGCGCTCGCCATTATCGAAAACGGAATAGTGCGGCCGCGGCGGCGGGCCTTTTTCCTTCATCCGGAACGAAACCAGCTTTTCCCGCGGGCCGCTTTCCTTCGTTCGCAGCAAAGCGTCCCGTCCAATGAAATTCGATTTGTTAAGATCGACAAAGAAACCCAGACCCGCCTCGATTGGATTGCGTTCCGGCGACAGATCGGAGCTGTTGAGCGGGTAACACATTTCCAAGCGCAAGGTGTCGCGCGCGCCGAGCCCGCACGGTTTGATCCCAAGTGGCTTGCCTTCTTCGAGCACAGCATTCCAAAACTTGATTGCGTCGCCTGCGCGAAAGAAAACTTCGACGCCGTCTTCACCGGTGTAACCGGTTCGCGCGACCGAAACGTTTGTTCCATTGAACTCAAGGTCGACAATGTGATTGCGAGGCGGAAGATCGACATCTTTGCCGAAGAGCGCGTGGAATAATTCGACGACTCGGGGACCTTGAATGGCTACGCCGCCAAAATCCGCGCTGCGATTTTCGATGTAGACTTCATTTGCGGCTGACACAGCCGCCTCTACAGCCGGAAGATGTTTTTGCAGCCAGGCGAAATCTTCGTCTGTGCGAGATGCATTTACGACGAGCAGAAATTTTTCATCGGCTATTCGATAGACGATCAGGTCATCGATGATTCCGCCGCGCTCGTTCAGAAGAAAAGTGTATTGACCGGTCCCGACATCGAGCTTGTCGACGTTGTTCGTGAGCATCGTGTTGAGCCATGCGCGCGCGCCGCTTCCCTTGGCGATCAATTGTCCCATGTGCGAAATGTCGAAGATGCCGACGTCGTTTCGCACGGTCTGATGTTCTTCCATAATGCTGGTGTATTGCACCGGCATGAGCCAGCCGCCGAATGGAATTATCTTCGCACCCAGCCGCACATGCTCTTGGTAAAGCGGCGTGGTCTTTTCAGCGGTTTCGCTCACGCGCCAAGCTAAGCGTCGAGTCTGTGCAGTCAAAGGTGGATCGAGCAGTCCCTTGCTCGATGTTAAGTCAGGCGGCGAAGCCGCGCTTTTTTTAGCTTCGCGCAGCGGAGCGGCCGATCCACCTTGAAGCCTGGTTGCATTCCTCTACCGTGCCGCAAGCGATGAGCTGGCTGGATAAACTCGAGCGACGTTTCGGTTCCATTGGAATTCCGGGGCTGATGCGCATCGTCGTCGTCTTTACCGCGCTGGTCTTTCTGCTCGTGCGGCTGAATCCAGATTTTGGTTCGGTGCTCGATCTCGATCCGGCGCGGATTCGCCACGGCGAAATCTGGCGGCTGGTTACTTATATTTTTCTACCGCAAACATCCAGCTTCCTGTGGATCGTCCTTCTCCTTTGGTTTCTCTGGTTTATCGGAGAAGGCCTCGAGCAAGCCTGGGGAGCGTTCCGGCTGACGCTTTATTTCTTTGTCGGAATGATCGGCACGACGGCCGCCGCATTTTTCTTCGGCGCCAGATTTTCCAACTCAATGCTGTACGCGTCGTTGTTTTACGCCTTCGCGCGGTTTTATCCCGACCAGGTGATCTATTTATTTTTTATCTTGCCGGTGAAAATCAAGTGGGTCGCCTGGGTTTCAGCAGCGTTTCTGCTTTTCGGGTTTGTCGTCGGCTCCAATTCCTATCGGATGGCGCTGGTAGCAGCCCTGGCTAATTATCTGATCTTTTTTGGGCCGGAAATTATTTACGAGGCGCGGCATCGCAGTGAGGTTTCTGCTCGCCGGAAGCGCTATGCGCGGCAGTCTCGCAGTGAAAGCGAACCGCTCCACAAATGCGCAGTCTGCGGAGCGACGGAACTGAGCGATCCAAATCTCGATTTCCGCGTCGCGCGTGATGGCGAGGAATATTGCATGGCGCACTTGCCGAAAGCGGCAGGGGTCGTCGTTGACGAGCGCCCGTCTGGGTAGCGCACGCGTCTCGCGTGTCTGGCGAGCGCGTCCTCGCGATCGCGAACTTTCGTTTGACTTCACACCGCCAGGAGCAACGAAAGATTGTTTTGCCCGACGCCAAAAGTCCGAGCCGGACCGGCGGTTGCACGCGAGACGGGTGCGCTTCCCTTGACCGCGACTCCGCACGTCCGAAACTAGGCGCGATGACCGACAAGAACACGGCGCTCGTTCCCGAACAAGGGTGGCATTGCCTGCATCTATTTTATCGGATCGAATACGGACAATGGCAGTTGCTCAGCCGCGAGGAACAGAACGCAGCCAAGACGAACCTCGCGTCGCTGGTGCAGGACGTCCGCGCGATGGAATCAACGCAATTGCTTACCCTCAGCATGGTGACGCCGAAAGCGGACATCGGTTTCATGCTGATCACGCCGGATTTGCACGGCGCGAACAGGATCGAAAAACAACTTTCGCTCTCGTTAGGAGCGGATGTGCTGGCGGCGGTTTACAGTTATCTCTCGCTCACTGAGGAAAGTGATTACATCACGACCGAAGAGGAGTACGCGCAGACCCTCGATAAGGAAGAGAACATCAGACCGGACTCGGAAAAATTCGCCGAAGCGATGAATTCGTTTCGCGAGCGCATGAAACATTACCGGCGGGAACGCGTTTATCCCACGCTGCCGGATTGGCCGGTGGTTTGCTTTTATAATATGAGCAAGCGCCGCGGGGAACAGCGCAATTGGTACGCGCTTCCCTATGACGAGCGGCGCAAAATGATGAAGGGACACGCGGCGGTTGGCCGTGAGTTTGCCGGCAAAGTAAAACAGCTCATCACGGGTTCGACCGGCCTCGACGATGCGGAATGGGGCGTGACTTTGTTCGCGCGCGACACATTTCAGATCAAGGCGATCGTTTATCAAATGCGTTTCGATCCGGTGAGCGCTGAGTACGCAGACTTCGGCGAATTTTACATCGGCATTCAATTACCGCTCGACGAATTGTTCCGCCGATTGCAGCTGTAGCCGCTTCCGTGTCGGAAGCGCGGCGCAGGCGTGTTAAACATGCGCGCAGCGCGTCGCCAACAGGGCGACGGCTACAGCAAATCCATACACGGGAAGCTGACAGCTTCCCCTACAGGAAATTTGCGAGTACAATATCGATCGTACGGATGGGTGACAGAGCGGTCTATTGTGCACGCCTGGAAAGCGTGTGTGCCGAAAGGCACCGGGGGTTCGAATCCCCCCCCATCCGCTGTTTCTTGCCCAATCAGCTTAAGCTGTGGGCCAGTCACGTTTCTCCAAGACCTGCAGATCCTGACGTAATTTGACCCTGCTGCCCTGCGGCAGGAAGCCGCGAAAATTTACGCCCGGATAAATCATACTGTCGCGCCCCAGGACCGAGCCTGGGTTAATCACAGCGTTGCATCCGATCTCCGTCCGATCGCCGACGATCGCGCCGAATTTTGTCAGCCCGGTGGCGATACTGCCATCGGGTGTCACGACGGCGATTTCGCCGTGATCGAGTTTCACGTTCGAGAGGATCACTCCGGCGCCCA
>JBIOVE010000128.1:0-5974 GCA_044867565.1 Candidatus Udaeobacter sp.
CTTCTCACTTCTCACCAATCACCTTCTGCATTCACCGGTCCTCTGTCTCCCGACACATTGTTTCATCGTGCAGTGGAAGGTGAATTCGACGGCGTTCTTTGCATGTATCACGATCAGGGGTTGATTCCGTTGAAACTGCACGCATTTCACAGCGGCGTGAACGTGACCCTCGGTCTGCCCTTTCCGCGCACCAGCCCCGATCACGGCACCGCCTTTGAGATTGCCGGCAAAGGAATCGCCCGCCCCGACAGCATGATCGCAGCGATCAAGCTCGCGGTTGAACTCGCTGCGAAGGAAACCGCGTGAAGATCGAAAAGTACCTTTCCGTCTTTAACATCGGGCTTCAGAACACCTTTGTTTATCGCTGGAATTATTTCCTGCGTGCCCTGTTCGGTTTGATCCCGCTGGCGGGAACTGTTTTTCTCTGGCGAGCCATCTTCAAAGAGCGTGGCGGCGAGCTGCACGGCTACGATTATGGTTCTATGATTTACTATTATTTGCTGACGCTTCTGGTGAGTAATTTAGTCACGCCGACGGAAGATGAATGGCAAATCGCCGCCGACATTCGCGAGGGACAAATCAATTCCCTGCTTACGAAACCGATGAGTTATCTCGCCTATCGGTTCAGCATTTTCATGAGCGGACGCCTTGTTTACACCGCTGTGACGCTGCCGCCGATCGCGCTGATCTTTATTTATTTCCGGCACTATATCGCGCTACCTGATCAGGTGATGACCTACGCCTACGCTTTCATCTCGACGCTCATGGCAGCGCTGATTCGATTTTTCATCACCTACAGCCTGGCGATGATGGCGTTCTGGATTCTCGAAATCTCGACCATCGTTTTCATCGTCTATTCGTTCGAATATTTCCTGGGCGGCCAAATGTTTCCGATCGACATCATGCCCGCCGGAATCCAGGCGGTGATGAAATGGCTGCCGTTTTACTACGAATTGTTTTGTCCAGTCGCGATTTTCCTCGGGCGGTTACAAGGCGCGGCGCTCGCGGAAGCGCTGGCAATTCAAAGCGGCTGGCTCCTACTCGCATGGGCTGTCGCGCGCGCCATGTGGAAACGCGGCCTCGGCCATTACCAGGCTGTGGGCGGTTGAACGTTAACTCGTTCGAGTTTTCACTTGCAAGATAAGAGCGGCGCCGGCGAAGAAAAGCAGAGTGCTATAAGTGAATGCGATCTGCGTTCCAAACGCGGACCAGAGCGCGCCAACGACAATACTGGAGACGAAATCGCCGACGCCATTGACGGTGGCGAGCACGCCAAACGCCATGCCATGGTGGCTTCTATCGACAAGCTCCGCACATAACGAATCTTCGAGCGTCTCTTCCATCGCTACATAAATTCCGCCCGCGACAAACACCAGCGCCATCGTCCATGGCGACGGTGGCAGGACAATGATGGCAAGCGTCATCAAACCGGCGAGCCCGTATCCGGCCGCCAGCAATAGATTCTTCGGTAACCGGTCGCCAAGCCATCCAGCAACGAATGAAAAACTCGCGTAGAAGACATTATGCAAAACGTAAAGCGTGACCGCGATACTCGCTGCTTTCGTCAAGCCAATCGTGGGCGCGAGCTTTTGCGTCGCGAGCAGGATCAACATCGTATGCGCGAAATCGCCCGCTCCGAATAATCCGACCGCGACGAGAAACTTCCGATACGGCGTGGGAAGCAAACGCAAGCGTTCGCCGAATGAAATATGCGGCACCGGGGCGCGTTCTTTTTCCTTCACGAGAAACGCGATCACAGCAGCCGCGAGCATTCCCGGAATAAGCGTGCAGGTGAATAGCAGGCGGTAGTTGTGATTTGAAACCTGCAGTAGCCAGAGCGCGCTGAGCGGACCAATTATTGCGCCGAGTGTGTCCATCATCCGCTCCAGACCGAAGGCGCGACCGTAGGCTTCAGGCGAAACCGCTGCTGCCATCAATGCCTTGCGCACGGGCGTGCGCACACCGCGTCCGAGCCAGGCGCTTGCGCGCGCGAACAGAACATGCCACGCGTTCGTAGCCAGGGCGAAACACGCTGTGCCAATTGCCGTGACTAAATACCCACCAACTGCGATCGGCTTGCGTCGCTGAAGTTTATCCGTGTAAAAACCGGATGCCATCTTTGCGAAGCTCGATAATCCATCTGATACGCCTTCGATCACGCCGAGCCATGCGGCCGCGACGCCGAGCGTCGCCAAAAATGCCGGCAACGCCGCAGTGGCAATTTCGTGCGACCAGTCGCTGAACAGCGATGCCAGCCCGATGCCGAGCACAGTTGAATTAAGCCAGCGCGTTTTTTTCAAATCATTTCCGGTGCTGCGAATTTCTGTAGAACGACCATGTCAGCTGTAGCGGCGGTCTGTGACCGTCGCATTCTTAAACGGAAACCTTACGGGTTTTGAGAAACTGACCGCCGACAGCGTTATTCGTAGCGTAGCGCTTCGATTGGATCGAGCGCCGCGGCTTTTCGCGCGGGATAAAAGCCAAAGAAAATTCCTACTGCGGCACTGAATAAGAATGCGATCGCGATCGAACTGATCGAGATGAGCGTCGGCCATTGCGCGTAAACCGATAGAATCTTCGACGCGCCGATGCCGCAAATAATCCCAATCACGCCGCCAACCGAACTGAGCGTCACGGCTTCGATCAAGAACTGGGTGAGAATATCGCTGCCATGGGCTCCTACCGCCATGCGAACACCGATCTCGCGCGTTCGTTCCGTTACGCTCACCAGCATGATGTTCATGATGCCTATCCCGCCGACCACAAGAGAAACACCGGCGATTGCGCCGAGCAAAAGCGTCATCACCCGTGACGTGGCCGTCGCAGCCTCGGCGATTTCCTGTTGGGTGCGCACGGTGAAATCGTCATCGCGCCCGGGCCGAATATTATGCCGTTGTCGAAGCAACGAGATGATTTGTTGCTGGGCTGCT
Organism: Candidatus Udaeobacter sp.; assembly: GCA_044867565.1. Lineage (GTDB taxonomy): Bacteria > Verrucomicrobiota > Verrucomicrobiia > Chthoniobacterales > UBA10450 > Udaeobacter. The sequence continues at coordinate 2,931 of JBIOVE010000128.1, forward strand.
TCGACCTGCCGGGCGTCGCCGATTTGCACGTTAATGTTGCGCAAAGTCGTGCCACCGAGCACGCGCTTCATCGCGCTCGTGTACGGCATAATTACGATGTCGTCCTGGTCGACTCCCTGTGCGCTCAATCCCTTGGGCGTCAGCACACCAGTGATCGTGAATGGTACCTCTTTGATTCGTAAAATCTGGCCGACCGGGTCTTCATTCCCGTAAATCTGCGTCGCGGTCGTGCGGTCAATCGCGCAAACTTTGTTCGCGCTGCGAACGTCCTGCGGAGTAAATGGCGCGCCGTCTGCCAGCGGCCATTGCCGGATATCAAAATAATCTGCCGATTCGCCGTAGATGCGGGTAAACCAATTTTGATTTCCAGCAGCTACTTGCGTTGTTGAAACAACCTCCTCACTCACCCCGATGACATCCGGCACTTCGCGCCCGATTGCTTCGGCGTCCTCCACCTTCAGCGTTCCCGCCCCACCCCAACCCGTGCGAATGCCGCTGGAGGTGGTGCTTCCGGAAAAAATCAGAATCACATTTTGTCCGAGGCTGGCAATCTGTGCCTCCACCTGCGCCTTGGCGCCATTGCCGATTCCCACCATCGCGATGACCGCGCCGACCCCAATGATAATGCCGAGCGCGGTCAATACCGAGCGCATCTTGTTTCGCCGCAAGGCACGGAACGCGACGTTAAATGTCGATCCTACTCTCATGGCGCAGAAATGGAGTGTTGGAGAATTGGAGTGATGGAGTGTTTAGTCTTTTTCATTACTCCATTACTCCGCCACTCCAATCGTGGAGCTGTGTTGCTGCATCGAGCCGTTGCGCAACCGAACGATCATTGAGAACCAAACCGTCGCGCATCACCACGTTCCGTTGCGCATAAGCGGCAATATCCTGTTCGTGTGTGACCATCACGATCGTGATTCCGCGTTCGTTAAGTTGCTGGAAAATTCCCATGATTTCGATGCTCGTTCGACTGTCGAGATTACCGGTCGGCTCATCCGCGAGCACAACTTCGGGGTCGTTGATCAGTGCGCGCGCGATCGCAACGCGCTGTTGCTGACCGCCTGAAAGCTGGCTCGGATGATGATCTTCCCGGCGTGCCAATCCAACCGAAGCCAAAACGCGATCGGCTTTTTCGCGAAGCTGCGCATTTGTTAAGCGTTGCGTGCCATAAAGCAACGGCAGCTCGACGTTCTCGCGCGCTGATGTGCGCGGCAGTAGATTGAAATTCTGGAATACGAACCCGATTTTGCGATTGCGAATATCGGCAAGCCGATCGCGATCCAGGCCGGAAACATCTGCGCCGTCCAGCACATAATGGCCCGAAGTCGGCCGGTCGAGACAACCCAGAATGTTCATGAGCGTCGATTTTCCGGAACCGCTCGCGCCCATCAGCGCCACGAATTCAGCGCGCCGAATCTCGAGCGAAACGCCGCGCACGGCGTGCACCTCCATTTCGCCAGTGCGATAGGTCTTATGAATATCGACTAAATTGACGAGTGCGCCGTTGTTCATGTTGGTCGAGCGGCCGCTCCGCGGGCGGTGCTGGAAATTTGCGGCTTTGCCGCCTGATTTAACATCGAGCAAGAGACTGCTCGATCCACCTTTCGCTGTTGTATCTTCATTGATCACTAAAAGCGACGCCGTCCGCCGCTGAAAGGATTTGCTGGAGGCGACGGCGCAGCGGCCGTCGAAGTCAGCTCGGCCGTCACAACGCGATCGCCTTCTTTCAAACCTTCAATCACTTCGGTCATAACGCCGTCGCTGATTCCGGTCTTAATTTGCACGGACCGCGGCCGACTGGCGCCATTTGGCAAAACATAAACGGTTCTCTCAGTCTTGCCTTCCTGTGCACCTCTGCTCCGCCCTCCGCCAGGCCGTCCCGCACGGTCCGCGCTCATTCGTTTTGTCTCAACCGGCGTCGCGTCCGGCGGGCGGTAGCGCAGCGCCGCATTTTTGATCTGCAAGACGTCATCGCGATGCGCCACGATGATGGAAACGTTTGCTGTCATTCCCGGTTTTAATTTCAACTCCGGATTGCTCACACCGATGACGGTGTCGTACGTCACGACGTTCTGCACGGTGATTGGCGCGTTGCGCACCTGAACGACCTTTCCGTGAAACGTCTGCATGGGAAAAGCGTCCACTGTGAAGTCAACATTCTGATCGATTTTGACCACGCCGACGTCCGCTTCGGCGACGTTCGCGTCGATCTGCATTTTGGTCAGATCGTTTGCAATCGCGAAGATGACCGGGGCCTGCAAACTCGCTGCGACCGTCTGGCCCACATCGACACTGCGCGAAATCACGACGCCATCGATGGGCGACGTGATCGTACAATGATCGAGATCGGCCTTTGCTTTATCGAGCGCGCCCTGTTTGATCTTCACGTTTGCCTCCGCCTGATGAAGGGTCGCTGTTGCCTGATCGACATCCGCCTGTGACGAAGTTTTCTTTGCAAACAACTCCTGCGCGCGCGTTGCATTCACTTTCGCGAGCTCAAGCGCTGCCTGTGCGTTGGCCAGGTCTCCTTCCGCTTGCGTAACAGTCGCCTGAAAAAGCGCTGGATCGATTTGTGCGACCACTTGTCCCGCTTTCACCTGGGAATTAAAATCCGCGAACAACTTCGCGATGTTACCTGAAACCTGACTGCCCACCTGCACATTCACCACCGGATTTAGTGTGCCGGTTGCGGTAACAGCCTGGGTGATAGGGCCACGCGTTATCGTTGCTGTCTGATAGTTTGCAGCGCCTCCGTTGCGGCATTGCCGGACAACGAAGGCGATAATTAGCAGCCCAACGATAATGGCGAGCCAGGGGAAAAAACGTTTCATGCGAGTGGTGGTTGACTGCGCCTATAAGTAAGTGACAGGAAGAAGTAGTGCGCCGTTACATCGAAATCTACTCCATCATGCTGCGCAACTCGCTCATCCGCGAGATGAGTTTCAAGGCAAACTTCCTGCTGTGGATGATCGTGGAGATTCTCTGGTTCTGTGGGCAAATCGTTTTCTTCAGCATCATCTTCGGACAGGTCGATCGCATCG
>JBIOVE010000129.1:0-2711 GCA_044867565.1 Candidatus Udaeobacter sp.
CCGCGCTGACGAATAGTTTTGCCGAATTGGGTGAGCGCAGAGAAATCCCCGAACCCGGCTCCGCCGGGCAGCCCCTTCGATTCACAGCAAATGCATCTTCAGCAGAAGCCACAAGAAGGGGCTGGACGACCCAGCCGGTTGAATCAACCGGCTGCCCTCCGGGCGCGAAGCGGGTCGATCCTTCGACTACGCACAGGACGACCCTTGGCACGTTACGCTGTGGTGGAGTCAAATATCGCCACGTCAAGAAATTGAAACGGCGGCTGCTTGAGAAGGCGTTTGCGAATTTCTCTGCTCGCGCCGGTGAAGCTCGACAGTCTGGGTTTCGGAAATTTTGCGAGGAAGAAGCCGCGTGGCTGCACGATTACGCATTTTTCCGTGTCCTCATGGAAGAGAATGACGACAGCGCGGCATGGAATCGATGGCCAGCGCAACATCAATCAATCCGAAGAGCGGAGGCCTGGCTGCGCGATCTCCCGCAGGATCGACAAACAGCGATAGCAAATCGCCAGAATTTCTTCTGTTATGTGCAGTGGATCGCGTATCAACAATGGCGCGACGTCAAATCTTATGCCGAAGAACGCGGGGTTGCGCTGATGGGCGACATTCCTTTTGGCGTCAGCTATTACAGCGCGGATGTTTTCGCGCGGCGCGATGAATTCGCGCTCGATTGGTCCGGCGGCGCGCCTCCAGAACCCTACTTCAAGGACGACGAGTTCACGCAAAAATGGGGACAAAATTGGGGCATTCCGCTCTATCGGTGGGACAGGATGCGCGCAACCAATTTCGAGTGGTGGCGGGAGCGAGTCCGTGGTGTTCGCCGCATTTTCCACCTCTTTCGCATCGATCACGTGCTCGGATTTTATCGCATCTACGCGTTCCCGTGGCGGCCGCGGAAGAACAAGCAATTTCTCCCGCTCGATTGGAATCAAATGCTCGAACGAACAGGCGGCCGCGCCCCGCATTTCGCGCCGCGCGACGACGAAACACTCGAGAATTGCGAAGCGAATCAACACGAAGGCGAGGAATATCTACGCGCTGTTTTGGAGCAAGCCGGCGCCACGCGCGTGATCGGTGAAGATCTTGGCACCGTGCCCGATTACGTGCGCCCACACCTGCGAGCGCTTGGCGTCGCCGGATTTAAGATTCCGCAATGGGAAGTGTATGATGAAAAAATCACGCTCGGCGACAAATATGAGCGGCTTTCCGTTACGACCTATACGACGCACGATCACAAACCAATTCGTGCTTTATGGGAAGAGGCTTTCGAGCATCCGACAGCTACGTCGGAACAATCGAGGTTCGACCTGGGAAAGATCGCCGTCTTCGCCGGCTTCGATCCAAAGACCGACAACGTCGATTTCGAAAGAGATTTCTATCCGGCAATAATGGAAGCGCTCTTCAAAAGCGAGGCTTGGATTGCCATCGTCATGATCACAGATTTACTGGCGCGCAAATACCGCTTCAACGTTCCCGGGACAACAGCAAGCTCGAATTGGACGCGACGAATGCAAAGGAGCGTCGCACAACTTCGATCGAGTCGGAAAACGCGATCCCGAATGCGGTTAATCCATGATCTGCTGGAGAAAACAGGGCGAACCTAGGACTTTCTGATCCAGGATCGAGCATCCAGTATCCAGCATCGATTACGATCATGAGCATGAGTAAGAGTAAGAGCTCGAGAAAAAAATCGACGTTTCATCTGTGTTCATCCGTGGCTAATTAAATTATGAAGTCGCCGCTTAAAGTCGCTGTGACCGGCGCTGCCGGACAGATTGGTTACTCTCTCGTTTTTCGCATTGGCTCAGGAGAGATGTTCGGGCCGGATCAACCGGTCGCACTTCATCTGATCGAAATCCCAAATGCGCTCGGCGCGCTGGATGGTGTGGTAATGGAATTGCACGATTGCGCTTTTCCGCTGCTCGAATCGATCGTGCCAACGGCTGATCTCGACCAAGGATTCCGCGACATCAACTGGGCGCTGCTGGTCGGCAGCATCCCACGCAAAGCCGGTATGGAACGGAAAGACTTGCTGGGAATTAACGGAAAGATTTTCATCGGGCAAGGTCAGGCAATCGAAAGGAATGCCGCGGCCGATGTGCGCGCGCTTGTGATCGGAAACCCGTGCAACACAAATTGCTTGATTGCGATGAAGAACGCGAAAGAAATTCCGCGCGAACGCTGGTTTGCCATGACCCGATTGGACGAAAACCGGGCGCGCGCCCAGCTTGCGCACAAAGCTGGCGTCGAAATCACCCGCGTCACGAACATGACGATCTGGGGCAACCATTCCGCGACCCAATATCCAGATTTTTATAACGCAAAGATAGACAATCGCCCCGCCAATGAAGTGATCGGCGATGAGAAATGGCTGAAGGAGGACTTTATTTCCACGGTTCAGCAGCGCGGCGCCGCGGTTATCAAGGCGCGCGGCCTTTCTTCCGCCGGGTCGGCTGCGAATGCGATTGTCGACACCGTCCGGTTTCTGACAAACGAAACGCCGCGCGACGATTGGCATAGCGTGGCGGTTTGTTCCGACGGTAGCTACGATGTCGAGGAAGGATTGATTTCATCGTTCCCAATGCGCGTTCGCGGCGGCAAATGGGAAATTGTGCAGAAGGTGCCCATCAATGGCTTCAGCCGCGATAAGATCGACAAGTCAATCGCAGAGCTGAAAGAAGAGAAGTCGTTGGTGAGCGATTTGCTAAAAT
>JBIOVE010000130.1:0-6830 GCA_044867565.1 Candidatus Udaeobacter sp.
TCCCGTTCGCTCATCCTTCGGGCTTCGTCTATGTCGCTCGCTTCCCACGGCTCCATTCCCGCCGGGCGTGAGATTCCGAACAGCGTCTGCCAATTCTTTACTGCCATCGGTTCATTTGGTTAATCCAGCAATTCGATAATTTCGACTAGCACCCGAGAATTTTTTTGGCGCTCGAATTAGTTTGAACAGCGCCGTGGCGGGTCGGTCAAAGTGTGGAATCGGCAACGGCCTGGTCGCCGTGCGTCGAATCCCGAACCACGAAGCTTGGGGTAAAACATCAACATAAAACGGGGGAGGCTTTCATGGTGAAGAACACAATCAACGTTCTCGCATGCGCGCTGATCGCGCCTTTGGCGTTTGCGCAAACGAGCACGACGACTACAGAGCAAAAGACAACTACTCAGCCAGCAACGACCACGGAAACAACCAGAGCATCGACAGCTGCCTCCGGCACTGTCACCACGTATGAGCCGGGCAAAGTAATCGTAGTCGGCTCTGAAAGCGGGCACGATACTTTTAGTTACGTGCTCGACGAGACGGTTCGTTACGTGAACAAAGCCGGCAGAACGATCAACGAGCACCTAATCAAGCCTGGCACTCGCGTTCATGTCTATTATGACGACACTGGCGAAACCCCCGTGGTCGACCGTGTGGTGGTCGACGAAGATCAAGCCAAAATAATCCGCAAACGCAAGGCCGCAGGCTTCTGAATCTTCCGGTGCCGCAGATGTCGATTTTTTAGTAAGATCCGAGCCGAGCAAATCGCGCCCTGCGAGATTCAGCGCATCAGCGCCATGAGCCGGCTGCGGCTGGTGACTTCGAGCTTGCGAAAGATCGCGTGGAGGTGCTTTTTGACCATCGCCAAACTCAAGCAGGCGTCATCAGCGATCTCCTGGTTACTCCGTCCTTCGCAGACAAGTCGCGCGACTTCCTGTTCCCGCCGGGTGAGTCGGGCAAGATGCGGCAACCGAGCGCTCGCCGGTCCCGTAGACGCAGCAACATGATGGCGCAAATCTTCGCACTCGATAAGAAAATGCGGCTGTGCCACGCCGGCTGAAGTGATCTGTTTCAGATGGAGCGTTGCTCGCAAATGCGGCGATCGCGGATGATGCACCCGTTCTTCTTTAAAGCCTGTTTGCAGCGGAATGGGACGCTGCGCTTGCGCCCATTGTTGTTTGAGGAGACGGCATCGATCCAAAATCTCGGACGGAATCGGTGAGGTCGCTTTCGTCAGTTGCGCCTTGTCCGGTCCTTTTTCCCACACCGCGCAGAAGTCGCGCGCGGCCTGGTTTTGATAAATCGGCTTTAAATTCCATCGCAAGAGGATCGTCGGCAATGGCAGCCGACTCAGGAATTTTTCAAGATCCATCCGCACGGAGTGTTCGCGCTCGAGCGACCTGAGCCGGCAAAGGGCGGTCAGAAACTGCGGGTAAAGCTGCTGGAGCAACTTCATCTCCGCCGATGAGAGATCGCCTTGCGTCGCTGTGCGCATGATTGCAATCACGCAAATAAGTTTCTGGTCTTTCCAAAAAAACATGCCGATGCCGTGCGCGCATCTTTGCGGCGCCATGTATCGGCGATAGAAGGCCGATTTCATCAGGTCGCTTCGATTTGAAAAGAGGTCACTGATCCGCATGAACCGGTGACGCGGTTGCGCGGCGATATAACTTTTGAGCGGCTCGGCGGCGAAAAAACCATCGCGTATTGGCAATGTCCATCTCACGATCATTGGCAAAATTGGATTGGGCTGAAGCATGAGACCGATCAAGCGATTTGGGATCGCAGCAGAAAGCAACTGTTGGATGGCTTTCCAGAACGAACCGAGATTCATTGCCGCGTGCAGGCAGAGCAAAGGCTTTTCCAGTGACGGATCAATCACCGGCTCCTGTTTCGTGCCACCTCTGGAGGTTGCTTTCACTCGCCGCCCATCCTCCTGCAATCGCCATGCCTTCGCGTGCGCGAAGATAAAAACTACTACACCCGTCCCTGAAACGTTCAACCAACAACAAATGAAAAAGGCAACCTAAGTTACCTGGCGATCCTCAAGCTGTGCTCGAAATTGAATATTAAAAAGAAAGGAGGAGTGCATAGTAGATGAAACTCGACATTAATATTCCGGTAAGCGGCTTGGACTTGGCAAATCTGCTCGAGGGTGAACAAGGATTGTTCCTCTGCCAAAACAGAGGCCAAAACTACATCACTGTGGCGAAGGCTGGTCACTCGATCGCCTTTGGGCCGATGCCAATCGGCCGGGTCATCCAGGAACAGCCCACAGCTAATCTCGGGCCGGAGCCCTGGGTCATCACGAAGATAAGCAACTCAACCGAGTTCGTCGAATTCCGTGGGACAACCGGCAGCAAAGAGGTCCGCTAAAGCAAGAAAGCAAACCGAGAAGAAAAATTGAAAGCCTCGGTGGGGAAACCCACCGGGCTTTTGATTTTCCGGCCAATGCGATGTTCTTGTTGATATGCGATTTGGATGATCGCCATATTTCTATGCCACGAGAAGCAGTTGGCACTGCTTCGGCAGCATGCCCACTGATGGCGCGCGTCTTTTGCAAACGAGATCATCGCCGCCCGTTATCTACAAGCGATGACGCTGCCAACCTGGGCATTCGCTTCGCTTGTGCTTCCTTCTCGCGCGATCGCCATTCGTCTGCGGGGGCGAAGGCTGCCCCATTCCTGAAACATTCAGCAATCGGCGGATTAAAAAGGCAACCTAAGTTACCTCGCGATTATCGAGCGGTGCGCGAAAGTGACAACTAAAATAAAAAGAGAATAAGCCAAAATCAAAACAGAAAGGGAACAAGGCAAATGAAACTCGACATCAACGTGCCAGTAAGCGGTCTGGACTTGGCAAACCTGCTCGACGGTGAACAAGGATTGTTCCTCTGCCAAAACAGAGGACAAAACTACATCACTGTGGCAAAGGCCGGTCACTCGATCGCCTTCGGGCCGACGCCAATCGGCCGGATCATCCAGGAACAGCCCACAGCTAATCTCGGGCCGGAGCCGTGGGTCATCACGAAGATAAGCAACTCGACCGAGTTCGTGGAATTCCGTGGAACAACCGGGAGGGAGGCCCGCTAAAGCAAGAAGCAAAAGCGCGAAGAAAAAATCAAGAGCCTCGGTGGGAAACTCACCGGGGCTTTTGATTTTTTGCCAACTTCAAATGTTTTGACAATTCAGCTGGAACCTCGCGAAAAAATCGTATGTCAATGGAGCAATCGCTTTTTGGATTCTGGACAATTAAGGCGAGAATTTTATATGATCTAATTCTATGCCACAGTCTCCCACACTCTATGAGCGTCTCGGCGGCGTTTACTCCATCGCCACGGTCGTTGATGACTTCATTGACCGCATCATGGTCGATTCGAGATTGAACGCGAATCCCCGTGTGGATGAAGCGCATCATCGCGTTCCCCCGGCGGGATTCAAATACCTGGTCACGGAAATGGTCTGCTGGGCCGCTGGCGGTCCGCAAAAATACACCGGACGCTCCATGTACGAGTCACACAAAGACATGAAAATCACCGCAGGCGAATGGGAGGCGTTCATGGACGATTTGCAGCAGACGCTGGATAAATTCGGCGTTCCCGCGCAGGAGCAGGCCGAGCTAAAAGCAATCGTCGAGAGCACGCGCGGCGATATCGTTGTGAAGCCCGAAGCATAGGTCCCAAACTCTATCCCGGCAGCAGATGAGGCCTGGGATCTCGCGCGCAACAGAGGGTCAAATTACGCCGTACTTCTGGCTTGGATCATCCCTGCTTCCAGCCGTTGCCATTTCCGTCCGTTGCGCCTGCTGGCGCGTATTCCGGGACAAGATCGATGTCTTCCGCCGATTCCTCCTCCGTTTCTGCCAGAGATTTTTCGTGGTGCTCTTTCGCAATCAACATGTAGAGCGAAGGGACGATGAAAAGTGTGAAGATCGTTCCAATCGTCATCCCGCCGACGAGGACAAGACCGATGGAATTTCGCGCCGCTGCGCCCGCACCGCTTACCAACGTTAACGGAAAGTGACCTGCGACGGTGGCAACGCTCGTCATCATGATGGGCCGTAAACGGATGCGCGCTGCTTGCGCGACGGCCTCGAGTTTGGCCAAACCCTGACGCTGCAATTGATTGGCGAATTGCACGATCAAGATTCCGTTTTTTGAAACAAGACCGACGAGCGTGACGAGTCCTACTTGCGAGTAAATGTTGAATGAAGTCGTCCAACCGTCAGTGAAAAATTTTCCGAACGGCATTTTGAGAAACATAAAGATGCCGGCGCCGAAAAGCGCGAGCGGAACCGAGCCTAACAGGATAATGAACGGGTCACGGAAGCTGTTGAACTGCGTGGCCAGGACGAGGAAGATGAGAACGATCGCGAGCCCAAAGATCGCGCCGAATTTGCTGCCTTCGATTCGGAGTTGGCGCGAGCCGCCGGTGTAATCAATGACATATCCTGCCGGCAAAATTTTGTGCGCTTCGTCTTCAAGAAATTTCAGCGCGCTATCGACCGAACTCGCCGGCACGCCGCTGATCGTGACCGCATTGAGTTGCTGCATGCGATTGAGCGAACGCGCGACGGTTGTGTATTTGATCGACGCGACGGTGCTCAACGGGATAAGCTGGTTGTTAGGCCCGGTGACGTAGATGCTCTTCAGTTGTTCCGGATTCAATCGATCGACGCGTTTGATCTGCGGAATCACTTTATAGCTCAGGCCTTCCATGTTGAATCGATTTACAAAGGTGCCGCCGATGCTGGCCGAGAGATCGGCGCCGACTTGCTGCATGTCGAGGCCCATCGCCGAAACTTTGTCGTGGTCGAACACGATCTGCGCTTGCGGCTGGTCGATCTTCGTATCGATGTCGCCAAATTGAAACACGTGCGCGTCCATCGCTTTCCGGAAAATTTGCGTGGCCAATTCCAGAATGCGTTCCTGGCTCGCGGTGGAAGCGAGGACGAAGCTGACCGGAAAGTTATCACTGCCGGGAAGCGCTTCCGGCATGATTGGGAACATTTGAATTCCAGGAATGGCGCCGAGTTTTTGCTGCACGACCGGCAAGTAATTTTTCGTCGGCGTTTTGCGCGTGCCCCACGGCTTCAGCACCATTCCGCCAAATCCGTTGCTCGGATTTGTGATTTGAAATGTGAAACGCGTGTCCGGAATATCTTTGAAAACTTTTCCGGCGGCATCGGCATACCGAATCGTATCGTCGATCGTCGCGTTCGCCGGCGCGGTGATGATTCCGAAGATCACTCCCTGATCTTCTTTCGGCGCCAATTCCTTCGTCGCCACTTTCGGAATCGCCAGGTACATGAAAATCGTCAGCAACGTAATGCCGCCCCAAATCATGTAAACGGCCGGACGCGCGCGCAATGTTCGATCGAGATGGCCGCCGTACCATTCGCGGAAACGATCGAACGTGCGATTCACGAACCCGCTGAATCCGGTATCGACATGCTCCGCGTTCAACAGATGCGCCGACATCATCGGCGACAAAACGAGAGCCACGACTCCGGAAATAAAAACTGCACCGGCTAGTGTGAGCGCGAACTCACGGAAAAGCGCGCCGGTAAGGCCGCCTTGCAAAGCGATCGGAGTGTAAACCGCCGCCAAAGTGATCGTCATCGCAATGATCGGCCCGATCAATTCGCGCGCGCCGACTAGCGCGGCGTTCATGCGCGACAAGCCTTCGCGCATGTGTCGCTCGACGTTTTCGACGACGACAATCGCGTCGTCCACCACCAATCCGACTGAAAGCACAATCGCCAGCAGCGTGAGCAGATTGAGCGTGAACCCGAACAATTGCATCAGGAACAACGCGCCGATAAGCGAGATCGGAATCGCTACGATCGGAACGATTACGGACCGGAACGATCCGAGGAACAAAAAGATCACGACCATGACGATGAGCAGCGTGTCGATTAACGTCTTTACAACTTCGTGAATGGCATCGTTGATGTAAGCCGTCGCGTCGTAGGCCATCTCCGCCGTCATTCCCGTCGGAAGTTCTTTTTTGATTTGCTCGAGCTCGACGCGGACGCGCTTGATCACATCGACCGAGTTTGCATTCGGCAAAACCCAGATGCCCATAAACACGGCTTTTTCTCCGGAAAAACGAACCTCGGTATTGTAATCCTCCGCGCCGAGAACAACGTCCGCGATATCGCCCAGCCTGACGAGTGTGCCCTTGTCTTGCCTAACAACGAGCTGTTTGAACTGGTCGGCGGTGTGCAAATCCGTGTTCGCGGTCAGGTTCACCTGCAGTAGCGATCCTTTCGTGTTCCCAACCGCGGAGAGGAAATTATTTCGCGAAAGCGCGCTGCGGACCTGCGCCGGACTGATGTTCAGCGCCGCCATCCGCTCCGGCTTCATCCAAACGCGCATCGCAAATGTTCGTCCGCCGAGGATGTCTGCCTTCTGCACGCCACCGACGGCAGTAAGACGCGGTTGCACCAACCGAACCAGATAGTCGGTTACCTCGTTAGGTTGCAAAATGTTCGAGGTAAAACTCAAATACGCGGATGCGAACTGCGAATCTGCCGCTTGAATCGCGATCACGGGAATCTCGGCTTCCGGCGGCAAGTCACGCCGAATCGCATCCACCTTCGAGCTGATGTCGGAGAGCGCTTTGTTCGCGTCGTAGTTCAATTTCAAACGCGCCGTAATCGTCGAAACGCCCTGCTGACTTTGCGATTGGATGTAATCGATGCCATCCGCCGCCGCGATCGCCCGCTCGAGCGGCGTCGTAATAAATCCGCGCACGAGCTCCGCATCCGCACCGACGTAAATCGTCGTAACCGTAATCGACGCGATGTCGCTGCGCGGATATTGCCGCACG
>JBIOVE010000131.1:0-11700 GCA_044867565.1 Candidatus Udaeobacter sp.
CAATCGTCGCCGCGACGAAGAGCAACAGCTTGGCAATCCCGCGTTATACGAACTGACCACGCGCGCGGATCGGATTTTAGACGTTCCAAGCGCAGTCCGGCTTGCGCGGAATTCTCAAGGAAGATCGCGTGAGCCTTACGGGTCGCACGTTGAATCTCCGGTGGTAACGTCCGATAGAGTTCCCAAAACTCTGGGTGCCGCGCGACTTCACGAGCCAGAAGAAAAGTCGCGCTCAGCTACTTCTGGAAACTTTTCTGGCTCGCTGTGAAATGCGTCCTCTATTTCGTCAAGCATTTGTGTCAGAGCCGGGCGGGAACGTTCATCGCGAATGATGCGTTCCCATTCCGCATCACCACTTAATTCCGGAAATAAATCGGGGATATTGTGCAACAGTTTGTTGCGCTCCGCTGGCGGTAATGAACGGATCGCCTCCTCGATTTCGCGCGCCGTGCTCATAACCAAAGCATAGAGGGCCAATTAAGTATTCGCAACGATCTCGGTGGAGGTGCGGAACCTGCTTCCTTCTGCGCTTATCCACAATCGACGCTTTACAGGAAATGATCGACAAGCGAATCGCGGTTGTAAACGAATAGCTCGCGGAGCGAGCTGAGAGCAGGATTACCGAGTACACGTAGCGATCGAATCGACCGGTTTACCGGGGAAGTGATCGACAGGCAGATCGAGATCATAAACGAATAGCAATTTTTCGGGCGCTCTATTACTAGTCGTAGTGTCGCACGCCCTGAGCGTCGATCCAGTACGTGCGACCGGAAGCATCTTGGTACCTTTGTGATGGCTGCGTTTGGTCGTAGGCCGGTCGATCAAGAACGGACCGATGATTTGGATCCGTGCGCCATGCGCCAGGCGGTGGCGTTGCTCTGATCATTGGTCTTGGCTGCGGAATTGGAGTCGGTGTGGGCGCGGCTGGCGCCGCTGTGGATTCTGGTTGGGCGACCGCTGCTTGCTTGGAGGTTACTGCCGCGCGCACCTGATTTGCCCGTTCTTTAAAAGGCTGTTCCCAGCCGAGGTAGATCAACGCACCGACGACAAGTATCTCAACCAATAGACGCATGGACTTGGAGAGTGGAGAAGGTCCCGACCGCGGTCAACCCAATTTCGCGATTCATGACGCTCTGATTGTTCGCTGAAGATCACGAATGGTAGAGGAACAGTTCAGCCGCCTTCGCTGCAGTACTCCGAAAGCTTTCGCGAGAAAGGCGGGCGCGGCAGGCGTGAACGGCGAGCGTGATTGGGATCAATCGCCTGGCAGCAACCCCGCGATCAGGGCTCTTTCTTCCGGCAAGAGATGTTCCGCTGCAAGATTGCGCGCATCGCCGCGCGCGCCTTCTTCGTAGCCGTTCACCGCCAGAATGGCAGCGCGCACCGCCAGCGCACCGGGAGGTTCAGAGCCGGTCGCGCGCACATCGCGGAACGCCGCCAGGGCATCCTCTTTCCGGCCCAGGCGCAGCCGCGCCAGCCCGAGCGTTGCCCGAGCTGCCCAGTTCAACGGCTCTTGAGCGACAAGAATCTGGGCCTGCCGCTCCGCGGCTTCGGCAGCGCCGCCCGACGCGCCGAGTAACAATCGCAGATAAGCATCCTGATTTCGTGCCGACGTGTCATCGGGCCAAAGCCGGACAATCTCTGCCGCTACAGTTTGCGCTTCGGCAGTGCGCCCAGACGCCAAAGCCATGCGAAGCCGGCCTGCATGGGCTGCGCGGTTTTTAGGCGCAAGCCTGATCGCTTCGGAGTAACCAGAATTGGCGATGTCGTTGGCATGATTCTGTTCGGCATACCCCGCCAGCGCGAGCAACTTCTCCGGAGTGTTAGCGGCTTCCAGCGCGCGTTGCCATTCATTCGTGGCAGCAGTTGTTTCCCCCAGGCGGGTCCGCGCGGTCGCCAGATACATATGTTGAAGAACTGGCTCAAGTGGAAACCGTTCGCTTATCAGTACCTCCTTCACCACATTCCAGCGGTCAAGCGCCGCCAGAGCATTAAGGTACTGGAGAAAAAGATCCTGGCGCTGCAACGCGCGATCCAATGGCAACACTTCCAAAGCCTTTTGCGGACGGCCAAGCGTGTTGAGCCATGCGGTCAGCGCACCGAGCGTATCGTCGTCTCCATTGCCGAAGCGTTCTACTGCTTGGGCGACGTAGTTATCTGCGAGGGCGGGGTTGCGCTGGGCGCGAAGTTCAAATGCCAGCAACTTATGGTAGGGGCGCGCGTCAGGATGACTTTCAAGCGCGTTCGCCACTTCGACGGGGCCCATCGTTGGCCCGCCTGAGGCGGGTTGCGGAGTGACACCGAGAGTAAGGGATAAAGTATCGCCTGGTCCCGCAGCAGGTGGAGTTTGTGAGGTAGCGGCGCTGCCGAGTGAACGAGAAATATTGCTGTCAATTGACAGTGAGGGTGCTCGCGACTGCTCGCGGCCAAGGAAAACAAGCGCGTCCAGCGACGCTACATTCTTTGGATCGTGCGCCAGATTTTCGATTTGTCTCCACGCACTGATGTGTGGCTGCGAATCGCGCGTCGTGACGGAGAGAACAAGAATTGCGGCGGAGAGAATATCGTAGGGCTTTGCGCGCTTGTCGGCCAGCGCACGTTCGGCGTAATCGACCCCGAGAACCGCATCGTTCCGGCGAACAGCGAGCTGACCAGCGAGCAGACTATCGATTGGCGCCGGACCTGCCGGTTGCGCGAGCAACGCATCAATCTGCGCCGCCGCCGCCGGTAACTCACCAGCCACAAGAGCAGCTCCGGCAAAGTCACGGCGGTCTTGGATTGTAAGGCGGCGTTCATCATAAAGTTTCTGCCACCATTCGAGCGCGGCTGTTCCTTGTCCCGTGCGAGAGAGCAGACGTGCGATGGCGCGCCACGCCTCGGGTTCGCTTGGACGCAGCAAGTACGCGTCGCGCGCTTTAGCATTAGCCTCGCTCCATTCTTTGCGCTCGATCAGCGCGAATGCCTGGCGCGAGAGGCGACGAGATTGCCATCCTTTGATTGCTCCGCTGATAGGCCGGGCGCCGAGGTAAAGCCCCACGCCAAGTACTGCGATGATTATGGCGGCAAGTAAGAAGAACCGCTTCACGCGTCGCGCGCGAAGCTCTTCGGGCGGGGTCAGGTCGAGATCGTCCGTGGTTGTGCGGGGACGTGACGGCTGGCTACTAGCCACGAGAGATGGGTTAATGTGAGCCGAAGAATCAAACGCGATACAGTCACCCCACGCTCGCCCCTAAGTACGGCGCAAACGGAGGAAGCGAATCAGCCACCGCCGCTGGAGCCAGCAGAGACCAAGGACGCCAAGCACACCGCCGAGAGTCGTAGCGGGTTCAGGAATTGCATTCAGCTGGATGTTATCCACAGCGCTCTGGAGATTTGTGCCTTGCGACTGTCCCCCCGTCAAGGAGACACGGAAGTAGACTATTGGTTGGTTATCAACCGCGACAGGGTAGTTGAAAGCGACTATCTGAGTTGACCCTGGTGGGGGAGGGAGTGTCACCGGCGCCCCCGCAGTCGTGAAAGATCCTGGCGTCCCGGTAAAGCTATATGAAAATGTTGCAGTGGTGAAGCCGTTGCCGGTGTTATTAATCGCGAAACTCAGGGAAAGATTTGTGAGACCAATGGTGTTCACATTAAACGTAATGTTTACGGCAGGTGCGACGTCCTTGGTGAACTGGAACCCCATCGCCAGAAGGTTGGGGTCCGCGTCACCAGGAGCAATATTTGAATTCATTCCGGTGAGCCCGCCAACACTTACAGGTGGGGGTATTCCCGTGAAATCGATCGTGAGCGTCGAAGACTGCGCTCCCGGTGGAGCGGACGTAACATCGACAGGCCCGCCCAAGGTCGAATCTTCGAAGTTGAAATATGTCACTAACACCGCATCGGCCCTTGGGGCGAGGCCGCCCGTAAGTAGCAACGTGCCCACCGCTGCACCGAAGAGTGAGCGAAGTGTGCGGAAACGCACTGGTCTCTTGCGTCCTTCAACCGAGGTCGCTAAATGGGGCAGCAAAATCTTTCGGAATTTTCGCGTATTTCCTCCCGGGCTAAAGGATTGCGCTTTCTTGTAACAATTCTCTCTTCCCGAGCAAGACATTTTTTAGATTTTTTGCGTCGTAATTTGCCAGGAGTTTCTTGCAAAACGCCGATTGATTCGGCTTGCGCCTGACACAGACGCCCTACAATCCGGATGGTTTGTTGGCGGGGTGCACTAATACGACGTCGCGGACCAAATCGCGTAGGCGCGATTCGGCGTCTGCCGACGAAACTGACTCACTGCCGACAAACACGACTTCCAGCACCTGCTGGCCCAAATGACGTCGCCCTTCGAGGACCTGACGAATCCGTTCGCCGCGCGTCCAGGTGGAATGAGCCATCGCCATTTGCGCTGGTTTGGAGCCGGCGGCAGAAGCACCTGGCATACGGTCTTCCGATAAACAATAAAACGCGTGCGCGGTCTGTGGCGCCGAGGTTTCGGATGTGCCATGACGAAATTCGAAATGACGAAATGGCAAAGCAAACGAGCTGGCCACTGGATAATCGCGCACTCCTGTGTCGGCGACCTGGATCCAACCAATGGCGGGCAAACAGACATCCGGCCGGTGCAAGTTCGCGAGAAGCGCGCTGTTTCGGCCTGGTTTCCAGTGGAAGAGGTACAAAAGGCAAATAATGGTGCTGGGCTTCGATCGACCCATTGTGGCCGGTGAAGTCGCGGCGGGCAACGTCCAGGCGGCTGCTTGTCCCTCATCGAAGCGGAGCACGCGGCGCACATCTTCGTCAATGTTCAATTCGCGAAAGTTAGGAGCGGCCTCTGGCCATCGCACATACCAGTGAGTGGTCGAGACAAGATTTCCCTCGTGTGCGCTGTACCAGAGCTGGGCACCCAACTCAACGGCGACGATCCAGCAAAGCGCGAAAAGAAAGTATGAGGGATGAAGGATGAAGGATGAACTACGGATTGCGAATTGCCGATCGTGGATGGATTGAGAAGCTGTTGCGCTTTTTCTGCTCAACAGGGTCGCGAGAATCACTGTACCTAGAAGAACAAGACCGACGATCGTGTAACTGGCGAGGTCGTGCCAGCGCCCGATCTCTGAAATATTTTTCGTGGCCGCAATCCAGACGAGGAAAGTTGCGCGCAAGAAATTAGCGATAAGGGCGATGGCGACCGCGCCCATCACGAGCGCAAGGCGGCGCAAGACCGAAAGGCGTTTCAGTTCGCCGAAGAGCAGCCCGATCATGAGCGACGTTTGCAACGAACGCACGCCACTACAGGCTTCGTTCACGCCCACTAAACCGCTGGTCACCCGGATCAGGTTTCCTTCCAGTTCCGCAGGAATTCCGAAGAGAGTAACCGTTTCCGCAGCGACACCGGCAACCAGGCGCATCAGGCCTTGAATAATCGGAGCTTCGATTGGCGTTATCCAAGGCACCGCAACGAAAACGAATGCGACTGGAAACGCGAAATGGTCGAGCCACGGTCTGCCGCCTACGGACCATAGATATAAAAGAGTCAGCGTAACGACCACCCCGGCGTGGATCCAGCCGAGTGGGCGCCACTCTGGATTTCCGATTTCAAAAAGACGGATTGGCAAGAGCAGAAGGAGCGCGGGAATGCCGATGAGAACCCAGGCGAGAATCGTTTTGCGCGGCGGACATGGCTCGGGTCGGTCTTCCCAGCGGAGCCAAAAAAGATAGAGCGCAAAAAGGGGAACGAACCATCCGTAATTATATTGCTCGTTAACCGACCATTCGCCGCTGAGTTGTTGGCCAAGGAGGAACCAAAGCGCAGCCAGTGCAAAGAGAGCCACGATTGCGGGGGCAGACCAGTTCTTCAAAAGAGTCGGCTCCGTTGATGGGGCTGATCGCTCGGCGGCAACTGGTTGCATGAGGGGACATCTTATCAAATTTAGGCGTAAAGCGAACCGGGAATGTTTTCTGGAGAAACGGGCTCGCTCAGCCGCCGCAGCGGCTTTTGGCGCGCAGGAGGCTGTCTCGACCCGGGAATCATGAGACGACGCGGGAGGTCGTCCATCCGATCAATCGCGGGACTCCTGAATCCGGCTTCTGGTTTCTGTTCGATATTCAAGTTTGGATATTGGATGCTCATTAAATGGGTTCCACCCACCAAATCCTTGGCATCCGGTTCTTCAACGGCGATGTCGACGAAGCGGTCGCGTTGATGATTCGGCATGGCGGCTTTCTGGTCGCGCCATCCGGGACCTGCTTCTGGCGGCTGCGTGACGACGAATCGTATCGACGCGCGATGGTAGCGACCGACCTGGCGATCGCTGACAGCGGTCTGATGGTTCTCACGTGGCGATTGTTGCGACGTGAAAACGTCCGGCGAATTTCCGGGCTCGAATATCTGAAGCATTTGCTGGCCAAGTTGAAAGGCGAGAGAACTCCAGAAATTTTCTGGGTCTTGCCGAGCGATCGCGCGCGCCAAAAATTGCTGAATTGGTCGCGCGGAGAGTCTTTTCCGATCAAGATCGACAACTGCTACGTCGCGCCGAAGTACGGATTGGAAATTGAAGATCGGCATCTGCTTGCACGCGTAGAGGAACGCCGCCCGGCGCATGTGCTCATCGCGATCGGCGCTGGGCCGCAGGAAAAGCTGGGATATTATCTTCGTGAAAATTTATCTTATCGCCTCGCGATCCATTGTACTGGCGCAGCGCTTGCCTTCATCACAGGCGATCAGATTGCGATTCCCGATTGGGCCGACCGTTCTTATCTCGGGTGGTTTTTGCGGCTGCTTTCTCAGCCGCGCCGTTTCATTTCACGCCTCACGCGCGCATTCGAACTCCCGTGGCTGATCTGGAAGTATGATAAAAATTTGCCGCCGATGGGAGACGAGAACATCGGCAAGAAAACAAGAGTCGGGAGTTAGAAGCTAGCAGTTGGAAAATGCGCGACCAAACTTCCATCTTCAAGCTTCGGTTTTCGATTACAGCAACTTTTCTGGTGCTTCTTGCTTTGGACATGTTCGCTGGCGCAAGCCGGGCGGATGCGCAATCACCAAGCGACCAGGTCAGGGCATCGCTCGCTCTTCAATCTCGTGCCCGAGAAAAAGGCTTGGCCTTCTCGGTTGGGAACCGCGGTCTCGACTCGCTCTCATTTAATGGGCAAGCGCTCATCCGCTCGCCTCAGAGCGGAGAGTTGCAGCCGTGGAAATCTGTTTTTCGCGCAGCACTGGACGCTCTTCTTTTCCAGCCGTCGCCATCGCTTGCGCCGCCGAATAAGAGGGCAGACAGAATCGATCTGAATTATCCGTGGGGCCGCGTTTCCTGCGTTTACCGCAAGCAAGGCGACCGACTCATGATGCGGATTGAGGTTTCGAATACAGGCGCGGAAGAGATTGAAGAGCTTTCGCTTCGTTTGATGGAATTGAATTTCCAGAGCGTTCCGAACGGCACCACCCTTGAAGCGGGCATGTTCGGCTTCGGCTTCAAAGCACTCCTGCATCCTCTGTATCAATATCCATCTGTCGTTGATCCGCAGTTTGCGGTACCGATTGTCCGGGTGGATTTTGGAGCAGGCACACTCAACTTTTGCAGCGATGATCTTGAATGTTCTATCAGGGTGCCCTATACGACAAATCCGCCGGCCAAAACGAGTTATCCGTTCATTATCAATTGCCGTGGCATCAAGCCGGGCGCGGCCAAAACTTTCAATGTTTCACTGCGCTTTGGGGCGGCAGATTCACGGGTGGAGGATTTATCAGGCGATGTTCTGGAGCGTTATGCAGAAAACTACCCGTTCCGAATAAACTGGACCGATCGTCGCCCTGTTGGTGCGATCTTCCTCGCCACCTCAGGAATCAACGTAGCAACCAATCCGCGTCGCTGGATCCTGCATGACGGCAAGATCGACATTACAACCGATGAGGGCAGAGGCGCTTTTCGCGCGGCGTTGTTTAAAATGGCGGAAAACAGCATCAAAGTTTTAAAGGACACCCATGCCCAGGGAATGATTACTTGGGATCCGGAAGGACAGGAGTTCCCGGGAGCTTGTTATTATGGCGATCCTCGCTTGACGTCAAATCTGGCCCCTGAAATGGAATTCAAGGGTGATGGCATAACGAGTGCGATCGACGATTACTTCGAAAAGTTCCGCACCGCCGGACTAAAGGTGGGGGTCTGCATTCGTCCGCAAGAAATTACGATGGTCGATCGCAAACCGGTACAACAGGGGGCCGAAGATGAGCAAGCTGCCCAGATCTTGATAGAGAAGATTGCGTACGCAAAACAGCGGTGGGGTTGCACCCTTTTCTATGTGGATTCAACCGCCACAGCGGATGGCTCAATCAATCCGAATGTCTTTAAGGCTATTGGCGAAGCCTATCCAGATGTTCTGTTGATTCCTGAAAACGAATCGATGCGTTACTTCGCTTACACGGCGCCACTTAATTCCTATGCGCATCACAAGATTACCTCGACGCCAGTCGACGCACGGATGGTTTACCCGAAGGCGTTTAGTGTACTGATGGCACCTGACGGTGATAGGCCCGAAGATCACAGCGCTCTCTTAAATGCTGTCCGAATGGGCGATATTCTCCTCTTCAATTGCTGGTATAACAACGTCGGAGCAGAAAAAATCAAAAAACTCTATGGAGAAGCGAGCCGATAATCAGAACTCAGAAGTACGAGGTCATAAGTCATAGGTCGGGAATTAGAAGGCAGAAGGCGAGCGAGCTGGCGCGAGCGAATCAAACGACGACAAGTTATGACGCGATGAAGACCGATACTGATCCTGAACCACAGGTCGCGGCCGAGGACGATACGCTTGGTGGTGACGCCATTAACCTACCGCAAATACGTCCGATCGGTTCGCGGGAATTCGCTTCCACGCTCATAACCAACATAGCAATCCAGGCTTGCACGGTTGTTCAAGGAATTTTGGTTGCTCGGTTGCTCGGGCCGGTGGGACGCGGTCAGTTTGCCGCTGCCATTCTGTGGCCCGGGGTATTCGCGGCCATGGGTGGGATGGGGGTTAGCGTTGCGTTGGCCCGTCGAGCGGGGCGTGCCGCCGATCTAGCGCCAGTGATTCGCACCGGTTTGTTGCTCACGCTGCTGACGGGAACGGTGACCGCTGTGCTCTGTGTAGCGGCAATTCCGTGGCTTCTGCCCGGCAGTGATACAATCGTCCGCAACGCCGCCTACGTTTTCGTGCCGTTCATCATCTTTAATCAAGTCTCGCTGGCGATGATCGCGATTGATCAGGGAGCTGGTTGGTTTGCCCAGATGAACTGGACACGGCTAATCGTGAATCCAGTCTACCTGTTATTTGTCGTCTGTTTGTGGTTTGCGGGAATTCACAGTGTCGGCTGGTTTGTCGTAGGCTTGCTCATCGCAAATGCTGCAGTCGCTTTCGCTCGTGTGGTCCTGGCGCTATGGCATGGCCGATTTCCGGGTCCAATGGAACCTGTGAAAAGAATATTTCGCGAAGCGCTCCCGTACGGTTTCGCCGGACTACTCGGTGCGTTTACACAATCGGCCGACAAAGCGCTGCTGCTTTATCTGCTGGGCACAACGCAGCTTGGGTTTTACACCGTTGCGGTGACAGCGGCGTCGGTCGTAAACAGCCTCGCGGGCGCGGCAGGGACCGTAACCTTTGGGATGTCCACCCAGGCAAAAGTTCGGGAAGGTTTTGATCGCGTCGCGCGAATGTTTCGGTTCACTGCGTGGACATGGCTGATCGCGGGAATTGGCGTGGCAGTAATCATTCCGTTCATGTTGCCGTTACTCTATGGCGCCGCGTTTCGCCCCGCGATCTGGCCGGCTATTCTCCTGATTCCGGCCGCTGCATTGGCGGGGCAGGCGAGCATTCTGGAGCAGGCGATGCGTGCGCAGGGCCGCGCGTTTATTGGGTTGGAGGCGAGAGCGGTCGGTCTGTTCGTAATGGTTTTCGTTGGTTGGTTACTTACGCCGGTATTCGGTATTCTGGGTGTGGTCTTCGCCGCGATCGGGTCACAGGCTATCGTGCTAGCGGTGATGATGTTCGCTGCCCGCTGGCATTTTCATCGCGCTTTGTTGAACCCGCTGCTACCGCGGATTGATGATCTTATGGAATTAACAAATCGCGCACGGTTGGCGATTACTGGCTCCATGGGCCGTTCATGAAGTTTATCGTTGCTCAGATTGGGGCGCGTCGCGGCTATGCGCTCCCAGCGATTCTCGAAAAAGCCGGAATGCTCGAGCGTTTCTACACCGACATCACCGGTGACCTTGGTCTTGGAAAAGTCTTATCCATCGCGGCAATATTGCCGTTTGCAGGTAGCCCCGCGCGACGATTAGCTGGACGACGCCTTCCGTTGGCCATCCGCACAAAGACAATAACTTTTCCCGGCTTGAGTATTGTTCACGCCTCGCGTCGACTGGCGAATAGACGCGACCCCACCGCAGGCTTTCGTGAGTCGATGCGCTTTTCGAGCGTGCTGGGCCGCGCTATGACAAGATGCGGGTTTGGCGAAGCTACGCATATGTACTCCATGCTCGGCGAATGCGGTCCGCTATTTGCCGCGGGAAAACAGCGCGGTCTTATCGTCGTCACCGAAATTTATATTCCGCTGAGCACAGAGCGTATCGTGGCTGAGGAGCGGCGAAAGTTTCCGGATTGGGAACCTGACACGCCTGACTTCGCGGCGATTCGTCGAGAGCGTGGCGGCGAAAACGCGCTGCTCACACTTACAGATTTTGCCATCTGCCCATCGGAAGCAGCGCGCGACGATTTAGTCCAGAATTTTGGATTCCCACGAGACCGCACTTCGATTGTGCCATATGGCATGAATCCCGAATTGCTTTCCGTGCGCAACGAAGCGGTGCGTGGCCGGGTGCTCTTTGCTGGGACAGCCGAATTGCGCAAGGGTATTCACTACTTTGCCATGGCTGTGGAGAAACTGGCGGCGCGTGGTTTGCGTTACGAATTCCGAGTAGCGGGTAACGTGCAACAATCGGTCGCGAATCAGAAACAATGCCGGCGTCTGACGTTTCTTGGCCGCGTCCCGCGGGGGGAAATGGCGCGCGAATTCGCTGCTGCGGATTTATTCGTGATGCCGTCACTCGCCGAAACCGGGCCTGAAGTAAATTACGAAGCGCTGGCGTGTGGAGTTCCGGTTGTGACGACGGCAGAAGCAAGGGCGATTGTGCGCGATGGGATCGAGGGCCGGATTGTGCCATCGCGCAATCCCGAAGTACTGGCGAATGCAATTGTTGAGATCATTGAAGATCGGGAAAAGCGTGAGCGGATGGCGCGCGCTGCGCGCGAACGCGCACGCGACTACACATGGGACAGGTACGCCGAGAGACTAATTGCCGCCTTGAGTAGTCTCAGATGAGCGAGACCCCTTATCCACAATCGGCCACGGTGGTTATCACGACAAGAAACCGTAAGCAAGATTTGCGGCGGGCTATTGTTTCCTCTCTCAATCAGACTTTCGGAGCGGAAGTTCTTATTGTTGACGATGGTTCGACTGATGGAACGGCAGAGATGGTACGCGCGGAGTTCCCTTCCGTGCGCCTCGAGCGCCACCACCACTCCCTGGGATTAGTTGTTCGCCGCAATCAGGCTGTTCTCCTGGCAGAGGGTGAAATCATCTTCTCAATCGATGATGATGCTGAGTTTTCGCAACCAGATATTATTGCCGGGGTTCTAAAGGAGTTTTCGGAACCACGGATCGCAGCCGTTGCGATTCCATTCATC
>JBIOVE010000132.1:0-8349 GCA_044867565.1 Candidatus Udaeobacter sp.
ATCGCGCGCCTTGGCGCGAAACCGCTTTTTGTAGATATCGATCCGGCGACTTACAACATCCGCGCATCGGCAATTCAGGAATATATCGAGGAAAATTGCCGGAGGGATTCGAACGGTGAATTGAAAACAAAAAGCGGCGAAAAAATCCGCGCCATCGTTCCGGTCCATTTGTTCGGTTTGTGCTGTGACATGGATGCGATCCATCAGATTTCGGAGCACTACCAGCTTGATGTCATCGAAGATGCGGCGCAGGCAGTTGGCTCGGAATATCCGTTTGGCGGAAAAACAGCAAGAGCGGGAGCGATGGGAGAAGCCGGGCTTTTTAGCTTTTATCCCTCAAAAAATCTCGGGGCAGCTGGCGATGCGGGAATGATCGTCTGCCGGGACGATCAGGTCGCAAGAGAATTGCGCGTTTTCCGCGATCAAGGAATGGATCCGCGCTATTATCACGGCGTTATCGGCGGCAATTTTCGCCTGGACGAAATCCAGGCTGCAATTCTTGCTGTTAAGCTTCCGCACTTGGAGAGTTGGTCGGCAGCGCGACGTGCCGCGGCGGATTTCTACCATGCCGAATTCGCACGCGCCGGTTTGGAAGAAAAGATCACTGTGCCGGCCGAACCTTATCGGGAACGTGGCTTAACCAACCACCACATTTATCATCAATACGTCATTCGCACGTCAAAGCGCGACGCGTTGCAGGAACACCTGGCAAAGCGCGAAATCGAGACGGCGATCTATTACCCGCTTGGACTACACGAGCAGAAATGTTTTTTGTACCTTGGTCACAAGCGAGGCGATTTTCCGGAGAGCGAACGTGCCGCACGCGAGACGCTCGCCTTACCGATTTATCCCGAGATTTCTCGCGAAGCGCAGCGCTACGTGGTCAGCGCGATTGCCGAGTTCTTCAGCTGAAAACGTAGCCGCTTCGCTGCGCGAAGCGATGCGCTGCCCGCAGGGCGACGGGTGCGGTGGACGCCGATGCCCAAATCACTTGCGACGCGTCGGCCGCGAGCCTATATCAACGCTCGCACTGACGGGTAGGTTCCGGAGTGGCCAAACGGGGCAGACTGTAAATCTGCTGGCTTTACGCCTTCGCTGGTTCGAATCCAGCCCTGCCCAATTCCACTGTCGAATGGCTTCCGGCGAGCCTTAATGGCCCCTTCGCTGGCCACCGTCGCGGCGGCCACCACCGTACCCGCCGCCTCCGCCATAACCGCCCCCGCCTCCACCGTATCCGCGTCCGCCACCACCGGGTGGTCGCGCCTCTCGCGGGCGAGCCTCATTCACAGTCAGTGCCCGGCCTTCAACGGTGTGGCCGTTGAATTTTGTAATGGCGTTTTGAGCGTCCTGCTCCGAGCCCATCGTGACAAAAGCAAAGCCACGCGACTTGCCGGTGAATTTATCTTGCATGAGAGTAACTTCTTGCACGGCGCCAGCCTGTGAAAAAAGCTCCTGCAGTTCGTTTTCCGTCGTGTTGAAGGAAAGGTTGCCTACGTATAATTTAGTTCCCATTGAGTTTATTCTGGAAAACGCAGCCCGGTCACTGTTCCCGCTTATCGGATTTCAAATCGCCACTGAATAAACTCAACTGACAATCCACCAACTTCCGGGCTTCCGTTTCCGTTTCGCCTCATTAGTAAAATGCTTCTTTTAAGAAAGCAATAGGAAATCCGCGGATCAATTTTTCTTGTCCAAAATGCTCAAAACTACCGCTGGGAACGGAAAAAGCACCACTGCTCGCGTAGCTGTGGTGGCTGCCGGGGTCGTCAGTCCACTCGGGTTCGGATTGAGCGAGACGCTCGATTCCCTGCGACAGGCCCGGGACTGCATCACGCGAGTGAGCCGATTTTCGGTAGCGGAATGCCGGTGCAAGACTGCGGGCCAGGTGCCTGACGAGCGCCTGCTCGAAAAGCAGCACGAGACGAGTCGCACGCAACGCTTACACCGCGCATCGCACATGATCATCCGCGCTTTGGCAGAAGCACTGGCACAAAGACCGGAGTTTAAACCCGAATTGACGGTCATTGGAACAACGAGCGGTGGCATGTCTTATGGCGAAGATTACTACCGCTCATTACATCGAAATGGAGATTTGCGGCACTCGCCGACATGGGTCGCGAATTATCCCGCGCAAAAGCCAGTGATCGACGCGCAAGAAACCTTTGGGATTTCTGCGCCGTGTCAGGTGGTTGCAAACGCCTGCGCGTCCGGCACGAACGCGATCGGTCACGCGTTCGAGTGTGTGCGATCCGGCGGCTACCAACGCGTGCTGACTGGAGGGTATGACGCACTCTCGGAGCTGGTTTTCGTCGGTTTTGATTCGCTTCAGGCCTCGACGCCAGAAAAATGCCGCCCATTCGATCGACATCGCACCGGCATGGTTCTCGGAGAGGGCGCAGCGGTTCTCGCGTTGGAAAATTTCGAATCTGCCCGGGCGCGCAGCGCGCCCATTCTCGCCGAAATAACAGGCTACGGCATTTCCACTGATAATTTTCACTTCACCCAACCAGATCCCTCCGGCATTGGGCCACGACTGGCGATGGAGCGAGCGCTTCAGAGCGCCCACATATCAGCGGATGCAGTCGATTACATCAATGCGCACGGAACGGCTACGCTCTTTAACGACGGGGCCGAAGGCAAAGCAATCGGCGCGCTATTTGATCGTGTGCCCGTAAGCTCGACCAAGGGCATGATGGGTCATTCCTTAGGCGCGGCAGGGGCGGTGGAAGCCGTCATCTGTCTGCTAGCGCTCCAGCATCAATTTCTTCCTGCCAACATCAATTTTCGCGCTCCAGATAAGGGTATCGATCTAAACATTGTTGCGAATGAAGCGCGCTCCACGGCTCTGCGCACGGTTCTCTCCAACTCGTTCGGTTTCGGCGGGACGAACGCGTCGATTGTGATGCAGAAGTTCGAGGCATGAGCCTGGCAATCGCCGGAATGGGGTGGGTTACGCCGCTTGGGAGCGGCGTTGATTCGGTATGGGAACGTTTGCTCCAAGGTGATGAGGCGCGTGCCCAAAAAATCACCGAGAAGTTCGGCACACGATCTTACAGCGCTTTCCGCGTACCTGAATCCGCGCTGGCCAGTTTCGCGCCTCACCCACGCCTGCGTCGCGCCAGTGTGATTTCCCGCTTCGCCGCAGCCGCTGGTCTGGAGGCGTTGCAAGCCGCGGGAGTGAAGCTGGATTCGCAGAATGCGGAGCGAATCGCGCTTATCTTTGCAATCTCAAACGGCGGGGTGATCTACACGAAGCGCTTTTACCGCGATATCGTTGAGGCGGGCGCGCAATCAGCCAGTCCGCTTTTATTTCCGGAAACAGTCTTCAACGCGCCGGCGAGTCATTTGGCAGCAATTCTCGGCACGACCGGCGCCACTTACACTCTGGTGGGCGATAGCGCCGTGGGTCTTCTGGCGATAAAAATGGCCGAAGACCTGATGACAAATGAGGCCCTTGACTATTGCCTGGTCGTCGGGGCGGAAGAAGTCGATTGGATATTGTGCGACGCGTATCGGCGATGGCGGCTGCTTCGTTTGGCGCCTCCGGTAGAGCCATTCGGGCGCACTGGCCGAGGAATGATTTTGAGTGAAGGAGCAGGAGCAATCCTGCTGGCACGAGATGGTGCGGTAATCATCGAACGCGCTCACGCCGGTGGATATTACCGGAAACGCGCGGAGGCAGAGGAAATCGTGAAGCGAATTCTCCGCGATCTCAGTCAAAGCGAGATCGATTTTGTCATCTCGAGCGCAAATGGCACGTTTATCGATGAGGCGGAATCCAGGGCGCTACAGCAGTTTCTCCCGGATGCGTTGGTCTACACGGTCAAACCGGCGCTCGGCGAAAGCGTTGGCGCTGCGGGGTTGTGGCAGGTAATTGCAGGAGTGCAGGCCTTGCGTTGCGGCGAGCTCCCGCCTTTGCTTCATGCGGGGCCAACAATTCCGTTGCAGGTTTCGGCTGCGCGCATGCCCGTACCCAAGGCGCGCCATACAATCGTTTTAAGCTGTGGAGTCAATCAGCAAGTGGCAGGTTTGCGACTCCGAAAAAGTTCGCGAGCCCCGATTATTTCGGGGTTATCTATCCAATGATTGTGGACGCAATTCTTCGCTGTTGCCGGCGCTTTGGACCTCAGCGCAGAGTGCTTTTGGCTTTGCAGCCAGCCTTTCGTGCAGTACCTTCGGCGTCCGCCATGCGAAAGCCGGTTTTGATGCTCGTCGCCCTTCTCGCGAGCGCTGGCTTGGCTAGAGGACAGATCGAGACCCCGGAGAACGCTCCGATTCAAATCACTTCCAGCGGGGAAACCACATATGAAAATGGGCTGGCAACGGCGCGGGACAATGTAGCCATCCATGTAGGCGACACAGACATTTACGCCGACTACGCGCAATACAATTCGAGCACGCACGAAGTGGAACTGAGAGGCAACGTGCGCATCTACCGCGATACCAGCCTCTACGTCGCCGAGAGCGGTGTTTTTAACACTGATACAAAAAAGATTCGGGCGATAAATGCGCGAACGGCGTCGCAGCCATATTTCTTGAGTGGCGAAAATGTGAGCGACATTGCCAACGAGGGTTACCTAATAAAGAATGGAACTTTTACGACGCACGACTCGCCGAAGCCCGATTTTCATCTTCGGGCGAGAACGATTCGTGTTTACGAGAAAGATCGGGTGATTTTCCAGAACGTCACGGTGTACCTGGGAAAGGTGCCGATCTTTTGGTGCCCCTACCTGTATCAATCGCTCAATGACGCATTCAGCTTCACGATCACCCCAGCATACGTGAGCACATGGGGGCCATCGCTTCTTACTCAAGTGACCTTCCCGATCACAGAGAATATCAAAGGGCGAGCTAGGCTCGATTATCGTGGGCGACGCGGGGTTGCCATCGGCTTTGAGTCCGACATTGAATACGGGAAGGACAACGAGAGCTG
This sequence comes from Candidatus Udaeobacter sp., assembly GCA_044867565.1. GTDB lineage: Bacteria > Verrucomicrobiota > Verrucomicrobiia > Chthoniobacterales > UBA10450 > Udaeobacter. Next base: position 4,934 of record JBIOVE010000132.1, read on the forward strand.
GGCTAAACTCAAAACCTACTACCTCCAGGATCAAAACCCGCAGCTGAACCAAACAGCAGTGCCACGAACGGGTGTTCCTACGGGGCGATACCGGCTCAGCTTGCAAGATCAGACGAATTTTTCGGAAAGCATCTACGGCATGACTAACCTCACCAAACTAAGCGATCGATTCGTCATGCAGGATTTCTACCAGAGCGAGTTTCGTATCGATCCCGTTCCGGACAACGTGGTCGCTCTGACAAAAGCAGACCCGTTTTTCACGTTAACGGGGATCGCGCGCTTTCAGGCGAACGAGTTCTTCGAGCAAACAGAACGGTTGCCGGAAGTAGTCTTGGACATTAAGCGTCACGCGCTTTTCGGGGGACCTATTTTCTACGAGGGCGAAAGCGGCGTCGCTGAGCTGCGGCGACAATTTCCTGAGGATTCGGTTTTTCAGAATTATGGCACCACTCGTGTCGATACCTTTCATCAGCTCGTTTACCCAAACACGTACTTTGGCTGGCTTTCCGTCATGCCGCGAGTCGGCTTTCGCGGCACCTACTATGGTGAGACGCGCGACCTTGGGACGACAATCTTCACGCCAAGCTCAAATCCGCTGGTGCCCGATTTTCTCCTGCCGAACCCGACGCTTGCCCATCCAATCGATTTTGGTGGAGACACGTTTCGCGCGGTTTTTAATTCCGGGGTAGAGGCCTCGTTCAAGGTCTCGCGTACATGGGAGAGTGTACAAAGCCGTGCGTTTGGCCTGGATGGACTCCTCCATGTTATCCAACCGTTCACAAACTTCTCCTACGTCTCGGAGAATGGTCCGGACCCCATTACAATCTTGCAGTTCGACCGATTTGAACCGTCCACGCAACTGCGAGCGATCGACTTCCCCCAGTTCACTCCAATCGATTCAATCGCTAGTTGGACAGTCTGGCGCCTCGGTGTTCGCAACAAGCTGGAAACGCGGCGGGACGACAGGACAATGACTTGGTTTGAACTCGAAACCTTCTTTGATGTGAACCTCGACAATCCCTACGACCGCACGGACTACTCAAATCTGTTTAATAATATCCGCTTTACACCGCTCCCGTGGATGTCGTTTACGATCAACTCTCAAGTGCCGGCGTTCGCCAAGGGTTTTACGGAGATCAATACGTCCACGACGATTCAACCGATAGCCAATCTGCAACTGAATTTTGGGCATCGATATTTGAATGATAACCCCTTCTTCCTCGATAGCAGCTTGTTTGTCGTTGGTGGATATTACCGTTTTGATGACAATTGGGGAGTCGGTGTCCAAGAGCAATACGAAGCGGCCACCGGGATTCTTGAGCAGCAGCGTTATGCGATTTATCGCGATCTGACGAACTGGGTCGCCTCGTTCGGGGGAGTGATACGCAACAACAATGGTGTAAAAGAATACGGCGTCATATTTACCGTGACGCTTAAAGCATTTCCGAAATTTGGATTCGATTTGAACGTCGATCCCAGCTCAGAGGGAGAGGAATGAACGAAAGCGCGCAAACCATGTTAAGGTCACGGAGTGCCTTGCGCCACGTGTGCTGCGACTGAGTCGCTGCGCCGTTTCCTCGCTTATGGACATTGCCATCATCGGTTCCGGTTATGTTGGTCTGGTCACCGGCGCATGTTTCGCAGATGTCGGTCATGATGTCACTTGCGTCGATAACGACCCGCAGAAGATCGAACTATTACAAGGCGGCAAAGTGCCGATATATGAACCCGGGCTCGAAGAAGTCATTCATCGCAACGTCTCAGCGGAGCGATTGCGTTTCACCGGCAGCATTCAGGACGGCGTGGATAACTCACAAATCATCTTTATCGCCGTCCCCACTCCCCAGCAGGCGAACGGCGATGTCGATCTTAGCTTTCTAGAGAAAGTTGCGCGCGAAATCGCGGGCGTGCTGACCGATTATCGGGTGATTGTCGACAAGAGTACAGTTCCGGTGAAAACAGGCGAAAAGGTGGCTGAGTCGATCAAGAGATACAATCGCCACGGTGCGACCTTTGATGTCATGAGCAATCCGGAATTCTTGCGGGAAGGTTGTGCGGTTGCCGATTTGATGCATCCGGATCGGATCGTGATTGGAGCGCAAAGCGAGCACGCGATCGACCTGATGAAGAAGGTGTATGAACCATTTATGGCGCCGATCCTGGTGACCGATATCAATAGTGCCGAACTTATCAAACATTGCGCAAACTCATTTCTCGCTCTGAAAATTTCGTACATGAATGCGGTCTCCGCAATTTGCGAAGCGAGCGGCGCCGATGTCGAAAAGGTCGCAGATGGGATTGGGATGGATCACCGTATTGGCCGGGATTTTCTCAATGCTGGGATTGGATACGGCGGTTCATGTTTTCCCAAAGATATTGCCGCGTTCATCACAATCAGTGAACAGCTTGGCGCTCCGTTCGACTTGCTAAAGGAAGTGCAACGAATAAATACCTCCCAAAAAGAGCGTTTTCTAAAGACGATTCGAGATACGCTGTGGGTGTTGCGAGAAAAACGAATTGCAGTCTGGGGACTCACATTCAAGCCTGATACAGACGATCTTCGTTCGTCTGTCGCGATAGCGCTGGTTGCAGACTTACTGCGCGAAGGAGCACATGTGGTTGCCTATGATCCGAAAGGAATGGAAAAGGCCCGGGCCGTAAAAGCGATCGTCGGCGCCGAATTCGCTCCGTCCGCACTCGAGGCGGTGAACAATGCCGAAGCGCTGATCGTCGCCACGGAATGGAATGAATTTGCCAATGTCGATCTGGCTGTGGTGAAGGAAAAAATGAGAACGCCAATCGTTTTTGACGGACGAAATCTATTGGATCCTGAAACAATGAAACACCTTGGCTTTCACTACCATTCGATCGGGCGGGCCAGCGTGAAGCCGGGATAAATTTTTTGCCGGGGATTTATGGCGCAGCCCTCTGCTCGCCGACTTGCGCTGGCAGCGCTGCGCACCTGGCGAAGAGAAAAACGCTTTGCCGATTCCATCATCTCGGAATTGCTTGCGAAGGCGGAGCTTGCTCACTCAGATCGCGCGTTTGCCCTCGAGCTTTGTTATGGTGTCCTACGCAATGTAACGTTGCTTGATTTTTGGATCGGCTGCCTCCGCACTTCGCGGGTTGATGCCGATCTTCGCGACGTTTTGCGATTGGGCTTGTATCAACTTTTCTTCCTCAAAACAGCTGAACACGCAGCGGTTTACCAAACCGTGGAACTCGCGTCCAGGAGGCAGCGAGCGGTCACCAATGGCATCCTTCGCGCCGCTGCACGAGAGCGGGACGAACTGCTCACCCGAGCCGGCGCACAGCCCCTGTTCGTTCGAACTTCGCATCCGCAGTTTCTGGTCGCACGGTGGCAGCAGCACTTCGGCGCCAAAGAAGCGGAAGAGCTGTGCAAATGGAATAATCTA
>JBIOVE010000133.1:0-12246 GCA_044867565.1 Candidatus Udaeobacter sp.
CAGGGCGTAGCCGGCGGGTGGCTTACGGCCGAATACTCGATGCTCCCATACTCGACACAGACGCGAAAACCGCGCGACATTGCAAAAGGTCGAATCGATGGCCGCAGCATGGAGATTCAACGTTTGATTGGGCGCTCGCTGCGAGCAGTCGTCGATCTTGAAAAACTGGGGCCACGCACGGTCTGGGTGGATTGCGACGTGTTGCAAGCCGATGGCGGCACGCGCACGGCAGCAATCACCGGGGCCAGTTTAGCCGTCGCAATGGCCTGTCGGAAACTTGCCAGGGAAAAGAAGCTGGATGTGCCGCCGGTGCGAAAATTGGTCGCAGCAGTAAGTGCTGGTGTTCTCGACGGGCGGGCCATCGTTGATCTCAATTACGAAGAGGACAAACTCGTCACCGTCGATTTCAATCTCGTAGCTACCGAGGACGACGAATTCGTGGAAGTCCAGGGGTCCGGTGAAGAAGCAACTTTTACGCAGTCACAGCTGCAAGAAATGCTCGCGTTGGGCCGTAAAGGCATCGCTGAATTAATCGCGGCGCAGCGCGCGGTCCTCGCCCGATTGATGGTGACACCGCCAGCGAGTTAAATCGTTTGCTGCCACGAAGACGATAAGCTAAAGCGCAAGAGCGACGTGAAGAAAGCCCTCATTACCGGCATTACTGGACAGGATGGCAGTTACCTTTCCGATCTGCTGCTTGAGAAAGGCTACGAAGTGCACGGGATCATTCGCCGGGCGAGCACATTCAACACTTCACGCATCGATCATCTTTACGCCGATCCCCACATCAACGGCGTGCGCCTGTTTCTGCATTATGGAGACCTCAGCGACTCGGTGAATTTGGTGAAGCTCCTTTATGAGTTGAAGCCGGATGAAATTTATCATTTGGGTGCGCAAAGCCATGTGCGCGTGAGCTTCGACATTCCAGAGTACACTTCCGATGTGACAGGTGTTGGCACGATCCGTATTTTGGAAGCCATTCGCGAAGCCGGGCTACGTTCACGTTTTTATCAAGCATCGAGCAGCGAAATGTTTGGGAAGGCGCAACAAGTGCCCCAAATCGAGACGACGCCATTCTGGCCGCGCAGCCCGTATGGCGTCGCAAAAGTTTTTTCATTTTGGGCGACGGTTAACTATCGCGAAAGCTACGGCCTTTGCGCGAGCAACGGCATTTCCTTCAACCACGAAAGCCCACGGCGCGGCGAAACTTTCGTCAGTCGCAAAATCTCGCGCGCCGTCGCTGCGATTAAACACGGCCTGCAAACGGAATTATTCCTGGGCAACCTGGACGCGAAGCGCGATTGGGGGTATGCGCCCGAGTACGTCGAAGGCATGTGGCGAATTGTTCAGCATGGCGAAGGGGACGATTTCGTGTTGGCTACTGGTGAAACCCACACCGTGCGGGAGTTTGCCGAAGCCGCCTTTTCGCATGCCGATCTTGATTGGAAAGATTTTGTCAGACACGACCCACGCTATGAGCGCCCTGCGGAAGTGGATCTCCTGGTCGGTGATGCTTCCAAGGCTAAGAAAATTCTCGATTGGGAACCCAAAGTGCGATTTCACGAGCTCGTTCGCATCATGGTTGACGCGGACATAGCTTTGCTTTCGCGTGAAACGCCGAGACGACATCTCGGAAAACTGCCGTGAGCTGTAGCCGCTTCGCTGTGCAAAGCGCCACGCTGACGTGCCAAACATGCGGGGGCGCGGGTGCCTAAACGGCAGCGGGTATGGCTGTTGCGCTAGCACTGTAACCATCGTCGCATTGCCTGCCGCGCCGAAGCCGAGCGAAGGCGGGCGGGCAACGCGATGCGTGTTTGTTAAATACATCAGCGCCGCGCTTCCCACAGGGAAGCGGCTACAGCGACCACCCTAGCGAATCACGCGCGTAGCGTGACCTGACCGCACCAGTTGCGTCGTTGTAGCCAGTATCGGTACGACTGACGCGAGCGGCGCGTCGACAATCGTTACTTGCGCGCCGCGGCCGACAATTTCGTATAAGTTTATGATGTCGGCGGAGCGCATTCGAATGCATCCGTAACTCGCGGGCAAGCCAATGTTTCGTTCTTCCGGCGTGCCATGGATGTAAATCGTGCGCGCATAAGCATTGGCATTCTGAGACTCGCGGCCACGCAGCCAAAGGATTCGTGTCACAATTGGGTCACGACCTGGTGAGTCGATTGCAACAATCTCACCTGTTCGAAGCCGATCTTTGAAGACAGCGCCAGGCGGAGCATGGTCTCCGATCTTCTTCGCGACTTCCAATTCACCCAGGGGAGTAAAAGAGCTGCCAGGCCAATCGCCAAGACCAAACTTGGATGTGGAGACTGGATAAGTGGCCATCAGGGTGCCGCGATCGAGCAAGGCCAATTTTTGTTCGCGCGTGCTGATAACGACGTGATGCCGTGTGTCAGGCGCCGCGCATGAAGCGATAAAGAATGCGACAAGCAAACAAGCGACGTGGATCGAGCAGTCCCTTGCTCGATGCCAAAAATAATGCGCCTTCGGCGCCTGACATAACATCGCCCGCGGAGTATTCGATCCAGCTTGCTTCATGGGCGATTGAACCGGAAGAATTCCTCTGCGGTTGCGGTCGTGGCGTCCGCGATTTCTTCCAAGGAAACGCCACGCACACTTGCAATACATTCCCCGACCAGGCGCGTGTACGCCGGTTCGCAGCGCTTCCCGCGAAAAGGGACTGGCGCCAGATATGGACAATCCGTTTCCACCATAAATTTCCAGAGTGGGATTTGTGCCGCGACTTCTCGCACGGCTGCCCCGTTCTTGAAAGTGACAATTCCAGTAAACGAAACGAGATGGTCAAAATTGAAGACTTCGTTTGCCTGTTCGAGCGTGCCGCCGAAGCAATGGAACACCCCACGCAACTTTCCCGAATACGGCCTCATGATCTCGAGCGTGTCATCCCATGCATCGCGCTGGTGGATGACCACATTGAGGCCAAGCTCGACCGCCAAATCAAGTTGTTCCTCAAAAAGATCGGCCTGTTTCGATTTGTAGGCGCCGTCTTCAATACTGGCTTCCAGTTGTTCTTCGGTTCCGCTTTGCAGCGCGCTGAACACCTGCACGTTTTTCTGTTTCGCTGCTTCGACGCTCGGCAAATGATGATAATCAAGACCGGTCTCGCCGATCGCCACGACGCGCGGACTCTTCGCCAGCTTCCGCAAGGGCGTAATGACGTCCTCCCCGGCTTGTTCGGCATGGGTCGGATGAACGCCAATTACCGCGTAAATGCTCGGATACTTCTCGGCAAGCTCTACTGCGCGCCGGCTGCTCTCGATTGAGGTGCCGATCGTGATAACACGCGTCACACCTGCTTCGTTCGCGCGACGAAGAACATCGTCCAGGTCAGCTGCAAATTCGGGATAATCAAGATGGGCGTGGGTTTCGATCAGCATGTTGTCATTCCGAGCCCTTCGACTTCGCTCAGGACAGGCTCCGTCGAGGAGTCTCTCATTGTTTTTCTGAATTAACTAGTGGCGAGAGATGTCTCGACTCCGCTTGACCTGACAAGAAGTCGAATCCACGAGTGCTGCGAATCACCATTCAAGAATCGTGCTCGCCCAAGTAAGCCCCCCGCCGAAAACGACCATGAGAACGTAATCTCCCGGCTTAATCCGCCCACTGCGATTGGCTTCATCGAGTGCGATTGCCACCGCCGCGGCCGAAGTGTTGCCGTAGCGATCGAGATTCACAAACATCTTGTCGCGTGAAATGCCGAGCCGATCGGCGATTGCTTCAATGATACGCACGTTCGCCTGGTGCGGGATAACACAAGCAATGTCCTCGATGGAGAGTCCAGCCTGATCGAGGGCCTTCTTGGCGGCGTTTAGCATCGCGGTCACTGCCTGCTTGTAAACTTCCTTCCCCATCATGTGGATTGTTTGCAGGTTCAGATCGACATTGTCGCGCGTGATCGGGCAGCGCGAACCGCCGCCGGGCATGAATAAAATATCGGTGTACTGACCGTCGCTGCCGATGTGGGTGCTAATTACCCCATGAGCGCTGCCGCGGTGGCGTAAGATGGCGGCGCCCGCACCGTCGCCGAAAAGCACGCAGGTGTTGCGATCCGTCCAGTTAGTAATCGATGTCAATTTCTCGGCCCCGATCACCAGGACAGTGTCGTGCGTGTGTGAAGTAATAAACTGCTGCGCGATTTCCAGGCCGAAAAGAAACCCCGCACAGGCTGCGGAAATATCGAGACAAGCGGCGTTGATTGCACCGATCTTCTTCTGAACGAAGCAGGCTGTTGCGGGAAACAGCATATCGGGAGTAGCCGTTGCCACCAGAATAAGATTGATCTCTTTTGGCGAAATCTTTGCCTGTTCGATCGCCTTTAGCGCCGCCTTCGTGGCCATGTCGCTTGTGTTTTCGTCCTTTGCGGCAATACGGCGTTCCTTAATACCCGTGCGGGTAGTGATCCAATCGTCGCTGGTATCGACCATGCGCGAGAGGTCTGCGTTGGTCAGAATTTTTTCCGGTACATAACTACCGGTGCCGATGATTGAAACCGTGCGCAGCGGTTTAGTGGAGCGCTGGCTCGAGCGAGGCTGTCGTTTCATTGTAACGGCGAATCTCCTCGACGATATGCGGGTTCACCTGCTGTTCAATCGACTCTGCTGCCACCCGCAGCGCATTCTTGATCGCCAATGGGGTGCTCGCGCCATGCGCAATAATGCAGATGCCGTTCACGCCAAGCAAGGGCATGCCGCCGTACTCCTCGTAATTGGTCTTTCTCTTGATGTCCTGAAACGCATGCCGGGCGAGATAGGCGCCGGCCATTCGCAATTTAGAGCGCGCCAGTTCGTGTTTGAGCCAGTTAAAAATCGCCACCGCGATCGATTCCGATGTTTTTAAAATAACGTTGCCGACAAAGCCGTCGCAGACCACGACTTCGACGGGATTTTCGAACAGATGCCTGCCCTCGATGTTTCCGCGAAAATTGAGCGAACTCCGCTTCAGCAACTTGAAGACTTCCTTGGTTAAGTCGGTGCCTTTAACATCTTCTTCCCCCAGCGATATCAAGCCAACCGCCGGATTTTTGTACCCGATGACATGCCGTGAATAAACCGACCCCATAATCGCGTATTGAAGAAGGTGCTCGGGCCGCGCGTCGGTGTTTGCACCCGCATCAACCAGAACAAAAACATTGAATTCGGTGGGAAGCACTGCGGCGATGCCAGGCCGGTCGATGCCCGGTAAAGTGCGCAACTTGATCATTGTCGCTGCCACCGCGGCGCCAGTGTGCCCTGCACTCACGATCGCATCCGCCTCGCCGTGCTTCACAAGATCGACAGCACGACTGACGGACGAATCCTTTTTGCGACGAACGGCTGTCCAGGCGCGATCGCTCATATCCACCACCTGGGTCGAGTGCACGATGTCAATCCGTGAATCGTTGCAGTGATGTTTGCGCAACTCGTTTTCAATTTTGGCGGGGTCGCCAACCAGATACAGTTTGTTGATCTGCTGGTACTCACGCAGCGCCATGACGGCGCCAGCTACAACATTAGGCGGGCCAAAGTCGCCGCCCATCGCATCCAGGGCGATTCTCATCAGTGCGAAACTTTGCGAACTAAAACGGCTGATTGCAAAGCGAAAAATTTGAACCTGGACCGACGCGCGTCGCCGTGTCCAGTCCGAGAAAACCTCGAGAGCGTGTGCGTCGCTACAATTTACTTGCCCTCGAGCGTTAACACCTGTCGCCCACGATAGTAACCGCACGATGGACACGCAATGTGCGGCGCGACGGCGCTGCCGCATTGCGGGCATTTGTTCAGATGCCGCGGATGCCAGCGGTTCGCCGCTTTGCGCGTGCGCAAGCGCATCTTCGACGTTTTACGTTTTGGGACTCCCATGTGTGCGCGCTATCAAAGCAGGTAATCGCTGAAAAACAAGGATTCAGGCTTCAGTTTTCCCCGCGACTTGCTTTGCCTTTCTGAACCTTGAACTCCGAAATCTACTTTAACTTCAGCTTATCCAGCGCGCTCCAATCCGATTTGCGCTTCGTATCTTGCTCCGCAATTTCGATTTGCTTCGGTTTGCAAAGTCGGCCGGCATCTCTATCGCAATGCGGGTGTGCCGGCAGATTCAGCAAAAGATCCTCGCGCATGAATGGCGTAAGATCGATCGTCTCCGGGCCGCGCAGCTCCGTGTGCATTGCAAATGCCGGCACCTGAACCTCATGCACAAATCTTTCCAAGCACGATACGCACCGCAGCTCCACCGGCTGCGATAGCCATCCGCTCGCCCACAGCGCGCCACCGGCAATACCAAGATCGATATTGTAATGCAGCGGCCCAGCGCAACGAATTCCCTCCGTTTCCAGTTCCGGAATCGGGCATTCCTCCTCCCCTTCGAGATGCAGACCTTCGGTTGGAATCTGTTTTAAGTGAACTTTCATCGATTAAATTTCCCTCCCAGCGCTTTGGCCACACAAGCTGGGACAAAACCGGAGACATCCCCGCTGAGGCGCGCGATTTCCTTTACGATACGGGAGCTGAGGTAAGTGTATTCCTCCTTCGGCATGAGAAAAATTGTTTCCACGGCGGCATCGAGTTTCCGGTTCATCAGCGCCATTTGAAATTCAAATTCAAAATCGGAAACGGCGCGCAACCCCCGGATGACCGCCCCGGCCTTCTGTGCTTTGGCGAACTCGACAAGCAAACCCTTGAACTGTGCGATTCGCACATTGTCGATCTTCCCCGCTGTTTCTCGAAGTAAATCGAGGCGTTCGCCCAACGAAAAAAGTGGCTGTTTCTCATCATTATCAGCCACCGCCACAATGACTTCATCGAATAGCTTTCGCGCACGCTCAATGACATCGAGGTGACCGTTGGTTACCGGATCAAAACTGCCGGGATAAATTGCGCGTCTCATAAGTGGAGTTGCAATCGGAAAATCAAACATCAAACGTCAAACAGCAAACTTTTCTGCGGTTGCCGAACTGCGCGGAAGCCGGAGATTGATCTTCGACTAATGATCAATCCATCGCCTTATCGCACAATTGCTGTGGCAAGCACGTTCTCTCCGCGATTCAGGCAAGTGCTTGCCGAAGCCAAGCGAATTCGAGACAGGTTTTCCGCCGACCTTCGTCTGATTTATGTGGGCGAACGTAATGAGGAAACGGCGAAGAAGTTCAGGGATGAGCTCGCGCAACTGCAACTCCCGGCCGATTCACCGATTCATTACGAGGAAGGCGCGCCAGCCGAAGCCATTCTTCGCGCGCTCACCCGCCAGAAGATTGACATGGTCGTCGCCGGCGCGCTCGAAAAAGAGGTCGTATTGCACCCATTCCTTGGCAATGTCGCGCGCCGCCTTGTGCGAGAAGCCGTCTGTTCGGTCATGCTCTTCACGAAGCCGGAAGCGAAACCCAAACCGCTGCGCCGAATCGTTTTTGTCGCCGATTATTCCGACCACGGATTGGATGCCTTAAAGAAAGCGCTGTCGCTCGCCTTGTCGGAATCATGCGAGCGGCTTTATGTCATTCGTATCATCACGACATTTGACCAGGCTCGCGCGTCGATTCGCGCGGAAGCCCGCGGGGGTGAAAAACCTCAAACAAAAGATGACGAAGAAGACGCGCTCGAAGAATTCGTTTTGTCGGTTGGCGCGACCGAGGTTCCGATCGAAGCTCGTTGCATCCGAGGCAACACCGGCTTGGCTGCTGCGGATTTTGTGCAATCGGTGAAGGCAGACTTACTCGTGGTGCCGATGCAGAAAAACGGCGATTCGGTGCCGCAACTGCCGAGCAATATCGCCTGGATCACCGATGTCATTCCGTGCAATCTTTGGGTGATTCGGTAGGTGGATCGCCGTTCTCCGAACGCGATGGTAATGTAAGGCGCCCAAGGCGCGTCTATTTAGCATCGTCCTCGGAAAATTCGATCCACCTTTGCAATGAATCCCGAGCATCCCTTTCAACCGTATGGTGTGCCGCATCTCGCGGTCATTTTTCTTACAATCGTCCTGCCTTTTGCGCTTGCCGCGATCGCGCATCGCACAAAATCGCCCCGCATCGAACGCGCGATTATCGCTCTTCTCTCAGCAGTGTTGGTGTTGAACTATGTCATCTATCTAATTTTTGTCCGCAGCCACGGCGTTGTGACCTGGCAGCAAATGTTGCCTTTGCAGTTGTGCGACTGGGGCATGGTCGTTGTAATCGTCGCGATGTGGACTGGAAATCAGCGCTGGTTCGAGGTGGCATATTTCTGGGGGATCGGCGGCACTCTCCAGGCGGTGCTTACACCTAACTTGCGGTTTGGTTTTCCAGATTGGCGGTTCATCAGCTTTTTTACTTCGCATTCCGGTATTATTATCGGCGTGGTTTTCCTAATGCTGACTCGCCGATACCGGCCATATCCCATGTCAATCGTGCGCGCCTTTATCTGGTCGGAATTTTATTTTGTGGTCACTCTCGTTGTCGACGAGTTGACAGGTTTTAACTACGGATTCCTGCTGCATAAACCGGAAGCGTTTTCCATTTTGAGTTTTCTCTCTGATTCGCGTCCGCTTTACCTTCTGCAAATGCATGGGGTTGCGTTGCTTTTTTTTCTCGGGTTGTATGCGCCGTTTGCCATTGTCGATCTGGGGAGGAAGAAAGCGTTATCGCAAAAATAATGCGACGGTCATGGACCGCCGCTACACTTGTTCATTGTGAAAGCAAAGCCATTGCGCGTTGGTAAAGTTACGATCGGCGGCAAACGACCCGTGTTTATTCTCGGACCATGCGTGATCGAGTCGGAAAAGTTCGTCTGGCGCATGGCAAAAAAGCTCGCCGACATCTGTGCCGCGGAACAGGTCGATTTCATTTTCAAAGCCTCCTATGACAAAGCCAATCGAACTTCGGTGCGGTCATTTCGCGGAATTGGCGTGCGCGAAGGCTGCGAGATTCTTGCTTCCATCGGCCGCGACTTAAAAATTCCGGTCACAACCGATGTTCATTTGCCGGCAGAAGCGGAGATTGCCGGTGAAAAGATCGACATGTTACAAATCCCGGCGTTTCTTTGCCGGCAAACCGATCTGCTGCGAGCCGTCGCGGAGACGGGTCGCGCGATCAATGTAAAGAAAGGTCAGTTCCTCGCGCCATGGGATGTACGAAATATTGCCGAAAAATTGAGCGCCTTCTGTAACGAGAAATTCTGTTTCACGGAGCGCGGGACCACCTTTGGCTATAATAATCTCATCGCCGATATGCGATCGCTTTTTTGGATTCGCGAGGCCGGATATCGCGTGATCTTTGACGCGACGCATTCTGTGCAACGGCCAGGTGCGGCAGGGGACTCGAGTTCCGGCGATGGCGTTCTCGCACCGGCGCTGGCACGGGCCGCGATGGCCACAGGGTGCGACGGAGTCTTTATGGAGGTGCACGAAAATCCGGCGCGTGCCTTGTCGGACGGGCCGAGTCAGATTCCGCTAAAGAATTTGCCGAAGCAGTTGCGCATGTTAAAGGCTATTCATGCTGCTGTCTCGTAGCGGCCGCTCGATTGAGGTAGGGGCGATTGACCTCAATCGCCCGGGCGCCGGGTCTGCAACGCCGTGGACGCGGGCGGTTCGGGTGAACCGCCCCTACCTGTATTGGATATTGTCGATCCTCTCATTGTCGATTTTGATATGGGCGGCTCAGGCATTTGCCGAATCAAAAGACCACAAAAAAAAGCAAACTCGTGCGGGAGTAACACGGCCTGCTTCTCGCGGCGAGCAGAGTTTGACCAATATTCCATTGCCCATCGGTCACGAAGCGAAGGGCCTGGTCCTACCTGATTTCGACGGCGCGGGTCATTTGCGAGGGAAGTTTGAAGCAGGAACAGCGCGTCGGATTGACCAGGCGCACGTCGGCTTTCAGCATCTTAAAATCACGACCTACACACCAGGAAATCGCCCCGACCTGCAAATCGACATGCGCACCTCGGTGCTCGATTTGAAGACCCGCGTCTTGAGCTCACAGGAGCGCACGACAGTTCAACGCGCAGATTTCAACATCGAGGGTGATTCAGTACAGTTCGACACTAACACGAGAACGGGCCGATTAATCGGCAATGTGAAAATGGTGATCACTGACCGGTCGCATTTGTCAGGAAAGACAAACGAATGAAGAGAGTGACGGTGCCGATCCTTCTGATAGCCGGCGTGATGACGGCGCAATTGCATGGCCAGGTAGCGGCTGCGCCAACGGACTCCAGCACGCCGCCGAAGAAGCAGGAAAAAGCAGCGGCGGAAAAAGAGGACAAATCACCTGCCAACAAATCATCCGGCCCCGCCGCCACGGGGCTACAGTCCAATGAACCAACTACGACGGAAATCTATGCGAATGAGGCATTTTTTGATTCCAGCAAGAACATGGGCATCTTTACCGGCAGGGTGAAGGTAACCGATCCGCGCTTCAATCTTCAGTCGGACAAATTGACCGTGTTCATTTCAAAGGGGGAAAATCAGGGGCTCGAAAGAGCGATCGCGGAAGGCAACGTTGGACTGATCCGCGATCGGCCCAAGCCGGGCGGCGGACCACCGGAACGCGCGATCGGCCGATCCAACAAGGCCGTTTACACGGCTGCCACGGGCGATGTTGAATTGACAGGAACACCGCGAGTTCAGCAAGGAGTGAACCTGCACGTGGCGACCAGCCCCGACACAGTCATGATCATTAACGAGAACAGCCAATTGACGACGCACGGACCGAGTCGTACCGAGATTCGCCAGCAGCCGAAGGAGGAAACAAAGGCCGAAGCGAATCCCTCGCCTACTGAGACCCCACCTTTGCCGAGGCCATGATCAGCCAAACTGTGACTGTTTCGACGCCGAAAGTCGCTTCGCCGCCCGCGGCAAAGAGACAGGATGTCCTCAGTACCGAACAACTGGTGAAGATCTATGGCGGCCGGGCGGTAGTGGACGGGATCAACATGCACGTCAGCGCAGGGGAGATCGTTGGCCTGCTCGGGCCGAACGGCGCGGGCAAAACGACCAGCTTTTACATGATTGTCGGCCTCGTCAGGCCAAACAGCGGTCGCGTCATTTTTTCTGACACCGATGTCACGAATTACCCGATGTACAAACGCGCACGACTCGGCATGGGTTATTTGCCCCAGGAAGAATCCATTTTTCGGAAGATGACCGTGGAGCAAAACATCATGGCAATTTTGGAAACGCTTCCTCTGAGCAAAACGGAACGGCGGAATCGTTGCGATCAACTGCTGCACCAGTTTGGGATTGAGCGGATCGCGAAAAACGTCGCGCTTACCCTCAGCGGTGGTGAGAAACGGCGCCTGACAATTGCGCGTTCGCTGGTGACAAAGCCGAAGTTGTTGATGCTCGACGAGCCCTTCAGCGGCGTCGATCCCATCGCCGTCTATGACGTGCAACAGATCATTGTGAACCTGCGGAAATCGGGGCTTGCCATCATGATTACCGATCACAATGTCCGCGAGACGTTGTCCATCGTCGATCGCGCGTATTTGATTTACGAAGGCCGCGTCGAGAGCGAAGGGACAAAAGATTTTCTCATCAGCGACCCCATCAGCCGTCAGCTTTATCTCGGCGAGCGTTTCAAGATGTAGCCCTTTGTCAGGTCGACCGGAGTGTCCCGCTGCTGCGGAATTACTGTTTAGTTTTCCGCGGAACGGTTCGCTCGCGAACAGTGAGCTCGCAACTGCGGGAGACTCGGTTCGACATGACAGAAAGCTAAATGCTTGAAGATGTAATTGTCGATCTTATCGACGAGAGCTGAGAGTCGGGCCGTGTTAATAAACAGACGCGGCTCTTTCCCACCGCCAGACCAAATTATTTTCCGAGTCGCGAATCTGTCCGATTCTTTTGAAGCCGCATTTTTCGAGAATGCGCGTTGAGGCGTTGGACTCTGGAAGAGTGTGGGCGCGGACGGTTTTAACCCGGCCACTGACGGACGCGTAATCAATAAGCGCCATCGCTGCTTCCATGGCGTAGCCCCTGCGTTGATAAGCGGGCGCGATGCTATAACCGATCTCAACGGCGCCGTCTTGATCCGGCAGACCGGTGAATCCGCACATTCCGATCACGACGTTTTCTTCCGCCCGCACAATGGCAAAGCCAAATTTCCAGGGATCGGACACCGTGGACATTCGAAGCTGGGCAAAGAACTCAGGGGACGCGGCGAGAAGGAAGTCCTTCACGCCATCGGCAACATGCATGCCGAGGCTTTTCTGATATGCATCGGAGTCTTCGATCAAAATCAGGAGCTGTTGGGGAACATGCGCAATA
>JBIOVE010000134.1:0-5679 GCA_044867565.1 Candidatus Udaeobacter sp.
AAACGACCCCACGTTTCAAGCGGCAGACTGAGCATCAGCACGATGCAAAGCAATACGCCGAGAAGCGGAAACAACGGCACCAGTGGGACCCGAAATGGGCGAGCACGATTGGCGTCTTTGCGTCGTAAAACAATCACGCCGAGGCAAACAAGAACGAAAGCAAAAAGCGTTCCGATATTCGTAAGATCGGCCAGCGACCCGATGTCGGTAAGCATAGCGACGCTGCCGACAGCGATGCCCGTCCAAATCGTCGTTCTGTAGGGAGTACGAAATCGCGGATGAATTTTCGCGAAATATTGCGGCAGCAGTCCGTCGCGCGCCATTGCCATGAAAATGCGCGGCTGGCCCAACTGAAAGACCAAAAGCACCGAAGTAAGACCAGCCAGCGCGCCGGCACTGATGAGCGCTTGCGCCCAAGGCCGGCCAGCAAATGCGGTGGCCACTGCCGCCGAGTCACCGAAATAGGTTGTGTATGTTCTCATCCCTGTAATAACGCCCGCCATTAAGACGTAAAGCACCGTACAAATGATGAGGCTCGCGATGATTCCAATCGGCATGTCGCGCTGCGGATTTTTTGTTTCCTCGGCCGTCGTGGAGACGGCATCGAATCCGATGAACGCAAAAAAGACAATGGCGGCCCCGCTCATCATCCCACCGACTCCGTTCGGCAAGAACGGCTGCCAGTTGGTCGGGTGAACCATAAAGGTGCCGAACGCAATCACGAAAACGACGACCGCGATCTTGATAATCACGATGGTCGTGTTTGTGCGTGCGCTCTCGCGAATTCCGTAAATCAAGAGCACCGTTACCGCCGCGACAACGAAGAACGCGGGAAGATTCACCGCGATTGCGTGTCCGGCGATGAGGGGGAGTGTTGTCGAGGAATAATTCGCGAGACCGTCGCCGCCTTGGGCGATGATTGCGGTCGCTGTTGTGTGATCATTCACCAACCAGAGCGGAAATTTCAGATCGAAAAGGCTGCCGCACAGTTTAACGAAATAACCCGACCAGCCGACCGCTACCGCCATGTTGCCGACCGCGTATTCAAGAATGAGGTCCCAGCCGATGACCCATGCGATGATCTCACCGAGTGTCGCATAGGAATAGGTGTAGGCTGAGCCTGAGACTGGAATCATCGACGCCAGCTCCGCGTAGCAAAGTGCGGCGAATCCACACGCGATTCCCGCCACAACAAAAGAAAGCATAACTGCCGGCCCTGCGCCCGGCCGTCCAAATACCAGCTCGGCCTGCGTCAGATGCGATATGATGAAGTTGAGGACCGGCGTTTTCCAGATTGATGCCTCGATTTGCTCACCAGCTGCGGCGGTTCCGGCAAGCGCGAAAATTCCGGCCCCGATAATAGCGCCGATGCCGATGCAAGTAAGATCGAAGGCGGAAAGCGCACGTTTGAGCTGGCGCTCGGGCGCAGCCGCCTCGGCCATCAAATGGTCGGGGCTTTTGGTCTTGAAAAGATGTGAGGCCATGTCGCTTTACTGGCTTAGGCGGAATCACCCACGATTAGATGCGGCATCGTGGCATCATGTTTTAGCCGCGGTCAATCCTAAGTTTCGATGTTCCGAATGGACGTTCGCTTCCGGTTTTCCTAATCTCTCAGCGTGGCCGATGAAGTAACAAGACTTATTCTGGGCGATACGGCGATATCGGCGATCGAACAAACGCCACCGCGTCGACGCCGCTTTTTCGGCCGGCGAAAAAAGCAGCGGTCGCCCCTGACGCATTGCGAAAACTGCGGCGCCCCACTGACTGGACCTTACTGTGGGCAATGCGGCCAACCGGCCATCGATTATCGCCGTTCCTTCGGGCATGTGCTCGTCGATGTTCTCAATGAATTTCTGAATTGGGACTCGAAGTTCTTTGCAACGATCGGGTTGCTGATCGTAAAGCCGTGGCGCCTGACAAATGAATTTGTCGCCGGTCATCGGGTGCGTTATGTGCACCCGCTCCGGCTTTATTTGCTTGCCAGCATTCTATTTTTCTTTGCTGTCAATTACGGGACAAGAGGGCTTAACTTTGAACCGGGCAAACTCGGTCCGAAAGATCGCGCGGAACTCGAAGCGGATTTGAAGAGAGAAAACTTGCCGCCCGAAGCGCGAGAAAAATTGGAGACATTATTACGGGACTCTTCGCCTCCGCCCGCGCCTTCGCCTTCAACGACCGCGTCCTCGCCTTCAACGAGCGCGGCTTCGCCTCCAACCGCGCCCGGAACCGATAAGCAGAGGCGGGAATATGGAAAAATAGGCGAGCGACCGTTTGTAGTTTTTGATTCGGACAAGAAATCCTCAACTCCCTTCGAGCGCTGGATCGAAGGACGAGCCAAGAAAAAGATGGGTGAGCATGGAACAAGAATGGGACTCTTTATCACCACACTCTTCCACAATCTGCCTTACATGATGCTCTGCTGTATCCCCCTCTTCGCTTTTGTTCTGAAAGTTCTCTACATCCAGCGGCACGTTTTTTACATCGACCACCTGATTTACGCGCTTCACATCCACACATTTGCTTACACCGGGATCATGCTGATCGTTCTCGCGACAATCGGACTGAACCGCGTGATCCCAGGTGCGATTGCGGGCTGGATTATCGCGCTCCTCTGGATCACATTCGTAGTGCAAATTTTCTTGTCGATCCGTCGCGTTTATCGGCAGGGCTGGTTCATCAGCGTTTTCAAATTCTTTTTTGGCGGACTCGCTTATCTAATCGTACTCGCGGCCGCTCTCGCCGCGACCTTCTTCGTCACTCTGGTAATGCCGTGAAAGAAATAATTTCCCTTGCTTTGGCGCTGGCCATTTTTTCCGCCACTGCATAGGCAGGCGATCGGCACATCGCTTTCGAACGCAACGGCGCTGCCTACATCGCCGGGGGCTACGGCCCGCGTCGGCTTACGTGGGTGTGCGTAGATTTCCGACCATCCCTTAAACTCGCCTCCCAATTTTAGCTCAGAAGCTCTTTCGCCTTCGCTAGGGCCTCCCCAATCTTGCTCGGGTCCGCTCCACCACCTTGGGCGCTCTCCGGCCGGCCGCCGCCTTTCCCGCCAACGATGGGCGCGATTTCCCGAATGATTTTGTTCGCTTGGAATTTCGATGTCATTTCCTTTGGGACGGAGGCCACGAATGCGACAGAGCCATTCGCTGCGCTCACCAGGAAAATCGGGCAGTTAAATTTTGGTTTGAGCGCGTCCACGACTGCTTGCAGCAGTTTTACATCTGCATTTGGCAGTTCGGCCACGCAGAAAGCTTTTTCGGCGTGTGACACCGCCAGCTCGTTGGCGATTTGCGCAGCCCGGCCTTTTAACTCTACCTCGGCAGCTTTGAAACTCTTCTTTTCCCATTCACGAACCTCGGATTCCACTTTTTCGAGATGCGCCGCGCGAGCATCGATCTGCTTCAGCATTTCAGCCGTGTCAGCTTTGCTTTCAAAAACAGGCAGCGCCGGAATGTCAGATTTCCTGCGCCCCAGAGTTTCAAATCTCTTTTCCTGTCGCACCGCTTCCTCGTTCGCCCACGCCCGGGCCGCGGCACCGGCAACCGCTTCGATACGCCGGACCCCCGCCGCAATAGCTTCTTCCTTCACGATCCGGAACGGGCCGATTTCATTTGTCGATCTTACGTGCGTGCCACCGCACAGCTCCATCGAGTACCCGTTGAGAGCATGCGGCGCTCCGCCGATCTGTAGAACACGCACCGTGTCGCCGTATTTCTCGCCGAAGAACTGGATGATGTCTTTTCGCTGTTTCACTTCTCCGTACGGAATTTCAGTCCATGACACGGGCGCGTTCTCCGCGATCTTTTCGTTGACCAATTTCTCTACGTCGCGGACTTGCTGCCTCGTCAATGCCGCGCTCGAAAAATCGAACGTCAATTTGTCCGGTCCGACGTAGCTGCCCTTTTGCGCCGCTTCGGGAGAAACAATTTCGTGAAGCGCCCAATGCAGCAAATGTGTAACCGTGTGATGTGCCTGAATCGCTCGACGCCGCTCGGCATCAACGGAAACGCGAACCGCCTCGCCCGGTTCGGGGACACGACCTTCTGTGAGTGCCGCACGGTGAATGAAGACATCGCCACGCTTTTGGGTGTCAGTAACCCGAAGCTGACCGACCTCTGTGCGATCATGCCCCGGCACATGAAGCAATCCGCGATCGCCGACCTGTCCACCCATTTCGGCATAGCACGGCGTGCGATCGAGGACGATGTTGACCTCTTCCGAATTTTTTCCCGGCAGAACCGTTTCGACGACCGCCTCCGTTTCTAGAAAATCGTATCCGAGGAATTTTGTTGGCGCTGCTTTTAATGTTCCCTCTTCAACGCTGATCGCCTCTTTCTTTTGTGCCTTGCGCGCGCGGTCCCGTTGTTCCTCCATCAATTTTTCGAAGCCAGCAACATCGACAGTCAGTCCGCGCTCCCGCGCCATCAGCTCCGTGAGGTCGAGTGGAAAACCGTAGGTGTCGTAAAGTTTGAAGGCGAATTCCCCTTCAATTAAATGTGAGGAAGCCGAAATCGCTTCAATTAGGGAATTTGCCTCAGCGGCTGAAGTCGCCTCGTGAAGTTTCTCCATCAATTCCAGCATTCTTGTAGGATATGAATCGTATCTGGAATAGCCGCTGACTACATTCCATCCGGACGGTTGAGCAAAGCGCGTCGTGGAAAGATAGGCTGCGTAGCGCTCAGCAAACCCTGGCTTCCCAGTCTCGCTTGCTAGAAACTGCGTCTTAACGATTGAGGAGCGTTCTACCGCACTAACAAGTCCACGATCGTAGGTCTCGAAAATCTCGATGCCTTTGTCGAGTGTCTTGTTAAACGCCTCTTCTTCGCGACGAATTGTTTCACTGATCGCCTTCTGTTTCGCGCGGACTTCGGGAAAGACGTCACCCGTCGTCTTTGCGACAACCTCGACCAACTTGAAGAAGAATGGTTCGTGAAAAGCGAGGGTACGTCCGTAACGAACCGCGCGTCGCAGCACGCGACGTAAGACGTAACCACGACTTTCATTTGATGGAATGATTCCGTCGGCGATCGCGAATGAGAGTGTCCGGATATGATCGGCGATAACTCGGAAGGCCACATCCGTAGCCTGTTGAGAGTTGAGAGTTGAGGGTTGAGAGCGGTCAGGCAGAGTGCTTGCATATTTTTTGCCGCTTAGTTTTTCCAGCTCATCAAAGATCGGGCGAAAGATGTCGGTCTCGTAATTTGAGATCGTCTTGGAAAAATCGGTCAGATTCTTTGTGCCTTGAATGATCGCGGTCACACGCTCGAACCCCATCCCAGTATCAACGTGACGTTGCGGTAACGGCGCGAATGATCCGTCGGGATTGGCGTTGAACTGAATGAAAACCAAATTCCAAATCTCGATGCAACGCCGGTCCTCCTTGTTCACCAGCGCGCCACGGGTATCGCCATCGGGGGTAAGATCGACATGCACTTCCGAGCATGGCCCACATGGGCCGGTATCGCCCATCATCCAGAAATTGTCGGCTTTGCCGCCATTAACGATATGAATCGCCGGATCGAGATCGGCTTCGCGAAACAATCTCGCCCAATGATCGTATGCTTCCTGGTCGAACTCGCTCGGTTCGCCAGGTCGGGGTTTGTAAACAGTCGCGTACAACCGTTGTGCGGGAAATTTCCAGCGATCTACTAGAAATTCCCACGCCCATTCGATCGC
>JBIOVE010000135.1:0-4852 GCA_044867565.1 Candidatus Udaeobacter sp.
CTGACCGTGACGCCATCGAAATGGTAAACCGGTCCCGCTGCAATGCTGATTTGCACCGGCACTCGACCATTCACGGCCTCCTCCGGCGCGCCGCTGGCCGTCACCTTGACGTCGTAATAACCGCGCGCCTTGAAGTATGCCTGAAGGCGCCGCGGAATATCGGCTACGCGCGCGTCAGTATAGGGCCTCCCCAGGAGATCGAGCATCTGTCCGCGCAATGTTTCCGCATCGTAAACCGTCTGCCCGCCAAAGGAGACACTGCCGAAGAAATATTGCTGTCCTTCGTGAATCGGGACGACCACATCCACCTGATTGCTTGCCCGGTGAAATGTGTAACGCGGCGGATCGATCACAGCATCCAAAAAACCTTCTGCGACATACAATCGGTGCACCAGGTTCGCGCCCTCCTGCATGTCGGCGGCAACAAAGGGCAACTTTTTTTCCAGCTTTGAATAGCGCTCGCGCGTCGGCCCGGCCATATACTCGAAGAGCTTGTCGGCTGGCTCCCGCGCATTTCCATCAAAGACAATCGTTCCCAGTGTCAGTCGCGGACCCTCAGTCACATCGAGACGCAGACGATTCTGCGATTCGATCGCGTAATGCACGTTCACATCCGCGTAGCCATGCTTCCGGTAAAAAACTTCGAGGAAGAACGCGAGATCGTCCGCCCGCGCCGGACTTAACCCAAAATCGTCGATTGTCGTGATCTCCTCTTTTAAGGCCGAGCGTAACGCTTTTTCATCGAAAACCTGCTGGCCGCGAAATTCGATGATGCTCGTCTGTTGCGCGCGCTTTTCCTGCTCTTTCACCACTGTTTGGCGAGCCTTTTGCTTTTCTTCAGGTCGCGTAACATCCACTGCACTCTGTGCCGCGACATTCAATGCAAGGGCCACGCTTCCGAGACAGAAAAGGACCCTGTGTCGCATGTCAGCGGAACCGAATCAGATACTTTACTATCCCGCGATAGTCGCCCCCCACTCCGACATCCCCGATGAGGACAAATTGATCACTGATCCTGAAGCGCGCGCTGGCCTGCTGTCGACCGGTTCGAGGATCGACCGTACCCAAGTCTAAATCCAGGCGATTAAAAGCTGTATTGCTCTGAGTCGGTTCGCCTTTTTTGAAAATTTTCCGGTAAAGTTGCTGCACCAGCAACATGGCGGCGCGCCCAGCCAGAACATTGCCTCCCGACAATTCCGCTCTGGTGGCGCCAGTGGCGATCAAAGAAATGATTTCTTCCTGCGCCAGCGGTGGTTCGCTCGTGAAAATGGCCTCGGGCGCCAGCATGGTTCCGTAAACATAAACACGCACCGTGTAATCTCGGATCACCGACGTGCCCTGCAGATCAATTCCCGGATTCATTGAATCGCTCGGATCAAAATAGAGGAAGCCGTACGAAACCTGGAGCCGGCTGAACGGCAATGTCGCTTCCACGTTTTCCAGCCGCACCGTGCCCTGCAACTCCGGATGCAGGCCGGTTCCGGTCAACTTCAGATCGGCGATCGCACCACCGGTCGCCAGGTTCCCGCGGATGAGCACGGGATCTTTGGTTTTAATCGCGACATCAAATTTCCAATCGCGGATTGGCGGGTCTGGGAAAGAAAATTCCGGACGCGCAGATGGCGGCTCCGGCGCAGGCCGTCCTGGCAAACCAATGGGAATGAGGTCGATATTCTTCAGGAAATGACTGTTCGTCATCGCAACGTTGCCAGTGACCGTTGCGGTCATAAGTGGCCCCGCCACCTTGATATCTGCGTCCGCGCGCGCGGTGAGTGTATCGTTTCGCGCGACGAGCACGCTGTTGGCTTTCAGTTGCAGATCAAGAGTTGGCTCGGTCAGTTTGGGAAACGTAACTCGGCCACTCATCGTAAAAGGGCCACCGGCCAGCTCACCACCGAAGCGTTCCAGCGTAAACGCGTCGCGCGCGAAGGTTATGCGCGCATTGAAATTCCTCAGCGCGGGAAGAGTCGCATTCGTAAAACGGGCCACATTGACCTTCACGTCCCCCGCTCCGCTCAAAATCGGCTGGCCGATCGTTCCGCCTACATCAACATCCAACCCAAGTTCGCCATCCAGTTGCTCGACGTCCGGAAGAATTTGACGAACAAAATTCACCGAGCTGCGCGGCAGACGAGCTTTTGCTGTGATTGGCGTTTCATCCGGCAATTTTCGGGCGCGCGCAATTTTCGGGATATCGAAAGACATGTTTGCGCTTACCTCCAGCGGCTGGATACGGCTCTGTTGCAGCTTTCCCAGGATCGTGAGTTTATCGTGCATCGCTTCCGCGCTCAGATCAAAAGTCGCGGGCTCCAGTTTCGGCCATCGCTCGCTTCGCAAATCCCGCATCTGCACATCGAGACGCGCGTTCAAGTCCGCGATCGTTCCTTTTGCGTCGAGCTTCGCGTTCACAGTCCCTGACGCCATCGGTTTGAGCCCCAAATCTTCGAAAAGTTTCTTGACGTCCAAGTTCTCTGATTGGAAGGTCGCAAGCACTTGGCCGGTGGATGGGACAACCGGCGCGCGCGTCCCGAGATTTCGCCACACGAACGGAATCGAGATGTAGCCGCCCGCAAATTTCGCCTGGCCCTGATCGAGTTGAATCTTGCTGATCTCAAGCGTCTCGCCTTTTGCCTGGGCGATTGCCTGAAAATCCATGTTGCTGGTGGCGAAAAAGATGATCGGCACATCGAGGCCCTCCGGCGAATACGTCGAATCGATGTTCGCCTGAAGCGATTGCAAATTGCCGTAACGGCCCTTCTCCAGAACGAGCTTCAGCGTCCCCGAATTCTTGAATGTTTGCGCTTCGCCGTTTCCTTCCCAATCCAGAGCAAACGAGCCCGCCAGTTCCTTTTCGTTGCCGGAAACGCGAAGCAATGGCTCGAGCGTGGATAAGTTTGCTACGCGCGCGGAGATCTTGCCGTTGTAATGATTGGGCCGTCGCAGGTTGAAACTCCCGGTCGCATTAAAGAAATCCGTGTCGTTCAGAATTGCGCTGCAATCGTTTAGGTAGATCACATTATTGGAAACCGAACATTGCGTGTTCAGTTGCCGGAAAACCAAATCTCGCATCCTGAGATTCGACCCGGAGATCGAGAGCTGTCCGTTGGCAGTCTCTTGTTTCCATTCGATCTGCCCTGTCATTTGCAACGGGCCGCTCAATCTGTTTGGAGAACCTGGATCCCAGAAATCGCCGGTTTCGGGCGCGTTTAAAGCAACATCCAGCTCCGCAGGTTGCGAAGGAGCCTTCGCAATCTCTTCCGGAAGCCGGTATCGCCCACGAACAGTCAATTCATTTTGATTTCGCCGCAGGCTTACCCGGTCCAGGCCGAGAACGTCGTCAAGTCCGCTGAGCGATCCTTCTGCCGAATCAATAACGTACTCGCCGTAATGTATGTTTACTAAACCGAACTCGATTGCAGTGCGAAGATCTGCGAACCACGGCTTTTTACTATCGGCGGGCGGCATGATCTTGGACGCGCGAAGGGTACCGTTCAGTTTCTCGATTGTTCCCTCCGGAAACCCGAGTGAATCCGCTGTCACGCCAAGATTTGCTTCGATCTTTGCGTTGACGATGTCGATCTTGCCGGTGAACTGAGCCGAGCCGGTCAATCGCAAGGGCAATGTCGATGTCAACTGCTGGAGATCGGGCGTCGTGCCCGAAATTTCCAGCGTCGCTGGAGTACGGCCAAACTCTTTGACCTCAGAAGGCAATTCAATTGCCCCGCGAAGGTGAAACTCGTTCTTGTCCTGAACGATGTCTGCGGAGTGCAAAATCGCTCTGCCTTGCACCGCGGAAACTTCAACAACGCCACTATTGAAACTGACCTCTGGCCGGTGCACATCGTTCACCCTCAACGATATCGTTCCGCTCCAACTGCGCGGCATATCGATCACGCCCGTTCCATCGAAAGCGAGGTGTTCGATTTCTCCAGAGAGATTTCCAGCCGGGGAAATTAGGAATTTGTTCAGCGACTCCGCCTGAATTTTTGCAGCGGATAAATGGACCTTCGTCTCCAGCGAAGATTTCGTTTCGGTTACACTAGCCGCCGCTGACAGTTGGCCGCCGCCGACCGTGCACTTGAGATTGATCGCGAGAGTGTTGGCGTCGATATGCGAAGCATCGACGTTGAGAAGATGAATCTGTTCCTGATCGCTCAGAACCAGATCGCGAAGAATGAAGTTCTTATTCGTGTAAGAAGCTTGCCCGAAAATTCTGGACCAGCCCTCTCCGGCCGGGAGTTGCAAGTTTTCAATCCGCAAATCGCCTGGGGCGCGTGGATTTAAATCAAGATCGACATGTTCGGCCACAAAATCGTGTGGCCAATTTTTGACGATCAATGTTGCGTCCGTTAGCCGGATTCGTTCCGGAAAGACCTTCGGTAATTCCGGCTTTCGTTTTGGCGGAGGCGGTTTGGGCGGAGCGTTAGACGGATTTAAAACGATGCGCGCCGAACGCGCTTCTACACTATCCAGCAAATGGGAGAGACCGTGTCGCGCAAGTCCAAACAAACTGTAATCAAGATAGAGCTGCTCGATATCGATCGATTCAATTCCTGAAGGTCCGGTAGCGAATGCATGAAGATTCCTCACCGTCAGATTGCTGAAGGGATTGCCTTCGAGACGAAAATCGGCCTTCAGATTTTCTCTGGCGGCGTAACGCAGCGCAACCTGGCGGCCGATCGCCAGCAGAATTGGACGATGAAAAATTGCGAGAAGCGCCACGCACACAGCAAGCGCGATCGTCGCACGACGCCACCACCGACTGGGTATCCGCGCGTCTGTCTGACGGTCTTCGGCCACTAGAGCGACTGTATTTCCACCCTAACAAAGAGCAAAGGGCAAATCGCGTTGC
>JBIOVE010000136.1:0-6662 GCA_044867565.1 Candidatus Udaeobacter sp.
ACGCACACATTGAATTGCATGTCGTCCGCGCGCCGACGCGGCAGTCAGCGCGTTGCCGGTTTGCTCGAATTTGCCTTAAGCGAGGCACAGATCATTTGCGAACTGATTGCAGACGGTCATCACGTCTCCGCGACCTTGTTGAAAATGTTGTACCGCGCAAAAGGCCCGGGCGGAATTTGCCTCGTAACCGATGCAACCGCTGGAGCGGGACTGCCCGATGGATCGCGATTCTCGCTTTTCGGCCGCGATTGCATCGTCGAGAACGGCGTTTGTCTTTTGGCCGATCGCTCAGCGCTGGCGGGCAGCGCCTCGCGCATGATCGATCTTATCCGAACGCTGGTGGATGCTGTCGACGTTCCACTGCACGAAGCGGTCATGATGGCGACAGGGAATCCCGCGCGCGCGATTGCTCTCGAAGCGAAAGGACGATTGGTACCCGGAGCCGACGCGGATTTTGTGGTCCTCTCTCCGGAATTGGAGGTGTTGCGAACGTTTGCCGGCGGCGAGGAGATTTTTTCGTTAAATCGACAATAAGAATTCGGCGATTTCGAGCGAGGCTCGCGGTCTGCTCAAACGGCGGATGTTTGCAGCCCATTCGCGCCATTGTTTTGCGTTATCGGCGAACGCCCGCTGAACCTGAGCGACAACTTCCCGGGGTGACAGCGCAATCACGCCCGAGTTCGTCTCGACGATCAACCGGGCATTGCCTTCCTCCTGGCCGGCGACGACGTGATTAATGATCATCGGACAACCGGCCGCGATCGTTTCCTGCACGGTTGCGCCACCAGCTTTTCCGACGAGTAAATGGCTCTCGTGAAGTATATGCGGAAGTTCCTCCGTCCACCCGATAATCTTCGTCTTGCTATCAAGTGCCGCCGCTTCGATTGCTGGCCGGAGTTTATCGGCGCGGCCAATGGTCACGGTGAGAGCGACACCAAGATTGGCCAGTCGTTGCACCAATTCCGGCGCGCCACGCGTGGCAGCATGGATCATGTACAGAACGCGGCGGTCAGAATCGTCTGAAGGCAACTGGATCTCTTGCGTAAAGCCGGCAAATTTTGGGCTCACGGGAAATCCGAATGTCCTGATTTTTTGCGGCGCGACTCCGGCTGCGCGCAGGACAGCGGCGCTCTGTTCGTTTGGAGCCAGGAAGTAATCGGCTGCGCAACGATACCAGGCTGCGTTGACCGTGATCGAATCGGTAATAACAACCACGCTTTTGCAGCGCCGGTTCGGTCCCAAAATCTGCTGGAGCGCATTTGGATAGGCCGGGAAAGAGGAAACGACTACATCGGGTTGAAAGCGGTCGAGCAACGCCGCGAAATGATTCTTCAGCCGCGTGAATCGCTGGAAGCTCTCATCGAAGTCCTCCTTACGATCGAGCCAGCGGTAAACGGCGCCCCAGGCGCGGGGCGCGAAATTGATCAGCGCGAGATAGCTTCTGCGCACGAGTTCGTTGACTGGCCCGTAGGCTTCGGCGAACAAATCGCGCAATTCAACTTCGGTCTGTTCTGGAGCGACGCGGACTAAGCCATCACGGACTCCTCGCGCAGCGCTGTTGTGACCCTCTCCAAAGCTTGCAGTGAGGATCAGTATTCTTTTTTTCACAACTCGTTAGGCGGTACGGGCGGAAGAGAGGCGGACGAACTTTAATGGATATTTGTGTCCGGCAAAGTAAACTCTCGCCAGAGATGAAATATCTCGGATTTATTTGGCGCGTTTCGCGCCGTCTGGTTTGGGAAACCGCGACTGATACCACAACCGGCCTGGCTGCGCAGATGGCGTATCTGCTTCTTTTTGCGCTCGCGCCTGGCCTGCTTTTTCTCTGGCATCTGCTCGGTCTCTTCGGCACCGATCCGACGAAGCTGCACCAAATATTTCTTATCTTGCAAGGCTTTATGCCGCCCGACCCGAAGGTCCAGGATATTCTCGATACCGCGATGGCCAGCGTGGTGGTGACAGGCTCAAGCGGGATGCTTGCGAATGCCGGCATCATTCTTGGGATTTATTTCGGCACCATCTTCATCGCGACGATTTCCCGCGCGCTAAGCGAAACACACGGCGTTCGCGAAGATCGACATTGGTGGTCGAAATACATCATCTCGTTTTTCATGCTCTTTTGGTTCGGCATCGTCATCCTGTTTTGCTTTAACGCGATAGTCTTCGGCGAAAGGCTCGCCGGTATTGCGGAAGTCAATTTTCAACTCGCGGTCCCGCTACAGACATGGATCGCAACGCTAAATCTGCCGTTCACCGCGCTGGCGCTGGTCTTTCTCGCACTCGCCCTTTATCTCCTGACACCGGAAAATTATCTCACGCTCCGCCAGGCGTTGCCGGGCGCGATCTTCTTTTCGGTCGGCTGGATTATCGCGACCAAGCTCTTTCAGCTATATGTGGCAAGATATGATCGGTACAACCCGACTTATCTCGCGCTGGCATCGATTATCGTGCTCCTGACTTGGATGTATTTGACTTGCTTGCTGCTGCTTCTGGGCGGCAAATTGAACGCCATCCTCCGTCGCGAACGTGAACGCATGCGCGAAGCCGCGTCGCCCGCGTCTGCTCCCGCCGCGCACGCAACTTGATCGCGTCGCGCCCTCTGTTACGCTCCGCTGCAGTGCGCTTTCGCCTTTGGCTCGCAACTGCACTCGCGCTCAGCGCGATCGCCAGCAGTCTCCTTCGCGCTCAAGTCAGTGACGAGGAAAAAAGCCCGACGCCCGCAAAATCGCCCAGCCCAGTTGCGAAAGCCAAAGCGGTAGCAAAGAAATCGAAGAAGAAAGACGGCATTTCCCCGACACCAGAGAGGTCACCGAGCCCCATTCCGAAAGCAAAGCCGGCATCAGAAAAGTCAACGAGCAAGAGCGGCGCGTCCGCGACGCCAAAGGAATCGCCCAGCCCAATCGCAAAAGCGAAACCGATAACAGAAAAGTCGACGAGCGAAACCGAAGCATCGCCGGGATCAGAGGAATCGCCGTCTCCTCATAAATCGAAGCCGGCCAGAGAATCTGACGAAGCAGAGGAGGCAACCCCAAAGCCAAAACCGAGCGAAACGCCCGAACCGACTGCCGCTTCAAAGAAATCGAAAAAATCTCCGAGCCCGACGCCAAAACCAAAAGCTACGAAGAAAAAATCGCAAAAGAAAAAGGGGTCACCAGAGCGCAAAAAAACTGCGAAAGCGAAAGCAACTACAAAAGAAAAAGAAAGGGCAAAGCCAGAAAAAACTCCGACGCCCTCTCCGGAAAAGTCTCCCGCGCCATCTGAAAGCCCGACTTCACCGCCACCGCGAGCGATGGCGGCGCCAACTCCAGCGGTATCGACTCGGTCAAAAATTCCTGCCGAAGAGCGGGCGCAAGTGGTAATCGAGAAATCCGGCTTCGAAGAAGACCAGGGTTTTGAACCGCCTCCATCACCGCCGCCGCGCAGAGGTTTTTGGCCGTGGTCCGGGCGTCCGAAAGAGTATCGCTATCTCACGAGCTCGGTAATCGAAGCGATCCGGCGCGCGCCAGTGAAACGCCGCCGTTGGCAATTCATTGTCGTGCACAATAGCGGGACACGGCAGGGAAACGCGCGGGTCTTCGATTATTATCATCGGCATGTGCGGCGAATGCAGAATGGCCTCGCCTATCACTTCGTGATTGGAAACGGGACATCGACCGGTAACGGTCAGATAGAGGTAGGGGACCGCTGGCGGCGCCAAATCAACGGCGGCCACGTGCACAGCGATTACTTGAACAACATCTCGCTGGGCATCTGTCTAGTTGGTGACTTCAATCGCGACCAACCGACCCGCGCGCAGCTCGAATCGTGCGAAGAATTAATTCGCTACCTGCGAGAGCGCTGCGGCAAGATCGGCATGCACAGTATTGTTGTGCGACCGCATCGTGAAATGAATCCGCCGCGTTGGGCTACTGATTGTCCCGGCGACGTTTTTCCGTACTCTTGGTTTCGGAGATTTTAGTGGAGGATTTTGTTCTCCTGTCATGTCGAGCGAAGTCGAGATATTCTCGGTTCTGAATCAGCATTGACTTCCAGTTGATGCAAAGGCTTCATTGGCAGAGACGCCGATGCCACGACGCAATCACCTGCGCTCTGCCACCATCAAATTCGCTTCCTTGTAGTTCCAGCGATAACCGAACCCGAAGTCGAGCGGCGGGGGATTACTTTGCGCGAAGAGCTCTTGGAGTCTCGGCTGGTAATGTTGTTTGAACAGCTCGATGGGGCCGAGATAATTGCCGAAAAGGCGCAAGTTCCACTTGTCCGGATTGAAGTAAGCCAGCGGAATCCCGGAGTCGTCCTGCACGATTCTATTGCTATGCTCGACAATGAAATTGCGGATCGTGGCGAAACCCTCCTCAAACATTAGATACGACGAAGATTTGAGAAAACTCGACCCGCCGCCAAACTGCGCGCAAAATTTCAAGAAACCTGGATTCGATTTGATTCCGCCATCAGAAATATCGGTGGTAAAGTAGTACATTGTTTGTGGATCGCCTGTTTGGTTGTCCGTATAGCTGATCCGCACGCCGGGAATACTGCCGCCTTTTTTTCCCGGCGCGCTTTCCTGGAAGGCGCCATTGCTGCTCAGAGAGCCGAACGTCACGGTGTTGATTGACTTATCGGCGCGCGCGATGAAAGCGTAAAGAATCGGCAATACGCCATTGAGGTTCTGTTCGTGCAGATCGATTTTCATGTCTTTGGTGATGAAGTAGGTGGTGGTGAGCGAGGACTTCATCGCGTTCTCCAAGTTCCCGAGCGCGCCGGAGAGATTTGGAATGCGCAGTGGATCCGGCGGCGGCCCCATCGATTCCTTCCCGCAGAGAACATACACCGCGGCTCTCGGAAAGAATTGATCTACGTAAAGGAAATCGGGACCGCTGAACATATAAAACGCCACCGGAATTGGGTGCGTGGCTTCCGGAAGATAAATGTCTTCCCAGGCGTGCAGCTTTTGAAGCTGGCGCAGACTTAGCTTTGAAAACGCTTGCTCGAAATATGCCGAATGCTCCTGCCAGGCCGGATCACGTGTGAGCGGCGCAAGCGGAGAATCTGGTGGGACCGGCATTCCGGCAAGGAAACGGGCAATGTCGTTAGGCCCGGCGACCGCGGGTTGCGGAATCTCGGGATTCTCTTGCGCGGAGACGCTGAGCGCTCTTACCAGGCAGAGCAATACAGTCGTCGCAATTGTCCTCGCGAATGTGCTCCTATTCATGGGAAACGGCGCAGGCGTCGCCCTGCGAAAAAGTAGAGTAGGAAGCCGGCGATCAATGTCGCGAGACCAGCCAAGGACTCCGCCGTATGCCAACATAAAAGGTAAAACAGCATCCAGATTATGATCACGGAGAATACAACCGGCGGGAGTGGATACATCCAAACTCGATACGGCCGCGCAATTTTCGGGCGCGTGAAACGGAGCACGATTACGCCGAGTACAGTTAGCAGCGAGCAAACCAACAAACTGAATTGCGTGTAGCGGACGACGTCTTCAAAACTCCGAGTAAGCAAGAGCAAGTTTGCGATGAGTAACTGCAGAAAAATGGCGTTGGTGGGAATGCCGTAACTATTCTTGCGGCCAAGCAATCGAAGCAGCCAATGATCTTCTCCCATCGACATGCTGACCCTCGGGCCAATCCAGGTCATTGCGCTGATCGAGGAAATCAATCCGAGGCATATAACGGCGCCGGCGACGCGCCCGCCAGCTGATCCGAAAATGTGTTTGCCCGCGATCAAGGCAACGTCGAGTTGACCGCGTATTTCCGACTCCGGCGTAGTCGCGAGAAAAATTGCATTGAGGAGAACATAGGCCGCAGTGACGACGAGTGTGCCGGCGAGCAATGAGCGCGGTACATTTTTTCCGGGCTGCTTGATTTCGCCCGTGATATAGGCCGCTGCGTTCCAGCCCGAGTAGGAGTACATCACGTAAACCAGGGCTACCGCGAACGGCCCGCTGAAGATTGACATCGTATCGCCGGGCGCGGGCAAAAAATTAATCGGTTGCTTCGATTGAACAAAGAATCCAGCGGTGATGAGCGCGCCGATGAGCAGTAATTTCAAGAGCGTCCAGAAATTCTGGAACACACTGCTGATGCGCAAGTTGCCGAGATGAAAAAGCGCCACGACCCAGACGACGGCGAAGGAGAGGAGGGCGGGCGAGCCAAAGCTGAAAACGCCCTGAAAATATTTCCCAAACGCCATCGCGGCGAGCGCGATGGGGGCGGCGAAACCCACCGTGGCGGAAATAAACCCCGCCATGAACCCGAGCGCTGGATGATAAATCTGCGAGAGAAAATGATATTCGCCTCCAGAGCGCGGTAGCGCGGCGCTCAATTCGCCGTAGCAAAGCGCGCCACAAAGCGCCGCGATTCCCCCGATAACCCAAAGCATGAGCAGCGCGAACCCGGACTGAATGTCCGCCACTTGGAAGCCGAGACTCGTGAAGATGCCGGTCCCGATGATGTTCGCAATAACGATGGAACACGCCGTGACGAAACCGATGGTGCGCCGCGGTTGTGACGCTTCCGCAAAACCAGCGTCGGGGACGTTCGTCATTGTTTGATCGACAATCCCGAAATTATCGGGACTCGCGAGTTCTTTCGGAGTTGTCTTCGAGTGCATGATTAGGAGAAGGGACCAGCGCCGGGGCGGTGCTTTGCTTAGCAGTGCGT
>JBIOVE010000137.1:0-3138 GCA_044867565.1 Candidatus Udaeobacter sp.
CGCCGCTCAATTTCGATCCGCACAACATTCTGCTGACCTCGATTGAATTGCCGAAAGCGAAATACGAGAAGGATAAGAACGGACAAAAGGTTTGGGACGACGACAAACTGCGAGCGTTTTGGGATCGCTTGCTCGATCGCGTGCGAGTGTTACCTGGTGTCGGGGCAGCCGCGATCGGCGCGAACATTCCTTTCGACGACAGCGAATGGGACAGCTGGTTTCACATCACCGGCACGCCCAAACCGGAGCCGGGGCAGGAGCCGTCGGCGGAAATCAACATTGTTTCGCCCGATTACTTCAAGGTGATGAAGATGCCGATTTTGCGCGGGCGCGCTTTTGGTCCCGGAGATGGGCCGGATGAAAGTCGTTCGCGTTCGATCATCATCGATCAAACTTTTGCGGAGCGATATTTTCCCGGTAAAGATCCGCTTGGCCTCCACCTCGACGACAATCAGCGCAGCGGCGCCGCGGATGACGATCCCGAAAAGTATCCGCCTTTGACGATCGTCGGCATTGTTCCGCGAAGCCGAAACGAAGCGGCCGGCGAGGACAACGTCGAGAAGCTCAACTTCGTGCACATGTATTTTTGTGCGACGCAGAATCCGGCCTCCGGAAACATGCTTATGCTTCGCGTTCTCGGCGATCCGAAGGCGCTGGCTGCGGCCGTGCGACGCGAAGTGCAGGCGATTGATCCCGAACAGCCGATCGCGCAAGCCACGACGATGGAGGAAAACATTTCGAATAGCCTGGCAGCGCGACGGTTGACCATGACCTTGCTCGGGGCGTTTGCGGGGCTCGCACTGGTGCTGGCCAGCGTCGGATTGTATGGCGTGATGGCGTTAAGTGTGACGCAACGCACACGCGAGCTTGGCATTCGGCTCGCGCTCGGCGCGCCGCGCCGGAAGGTTTTCCGGTTGGTTTTAGGCCAGGGCGCGATGCTGGCTTCGCTCGGCATCGGTTTGGGATTACTCGGCGCGCTGGCGGCCAGTCGCGCCTTGAGCAGTGTGCTTTACGGCGTCGGCGCGCTCGATCTCGGTGCGCTTGCCATCGCGATTTTGTCGCTCGCGTTTGTTGCGCTGCTCGCCTGTTGGTTGCCCGCTCGCCGCGCCACACTAGTCGATCCCATTCAAGCATTGCGCGCCGAATGAAATCGAAACTCTATGATAAATGATCTCCGTTACGCATTCCGCCAGCTTGTAAAATCGCCCGCCTTCACCGCCGTTGCCGTCCTCACGCTTGCGCTCGGGATCGGCGCTTGCACTGCGGTGGTGAGTTTGGTCAACGCACTTCTCATTCGACCGCTTCCGTATAAAGCGCCGCAGGAACTGGTGTTGCTCTGGCAGAAGTTCTCTGCCCAGGGACTCGATCAAATCCCTGTATCCGCGCCGGAATATCTCGATTACGAGAAACAGACCAGCAGCTTCGAACACATCGCAGCTTTCGATTACACGGACCTGAACCTTACCGGTGGCGACATGCCAGAGCGGGTACAGGGCGCGGTCGTATCGCCAAGCTTGTTTCCGCTGCTGGGGGTTGCGCCGATTGAAGGCCGTGTTTTCACCAACGACGAATTCGGCGAAGGCCGCGATGGTGTTGTCATTTTAAGTGCGCGCCTCTGGCAGCGCCGTTTTAATTCCGATCCCAATCTTATCGGCACACAAATCTCGCTGAACGGTCGCAAGTTTACCGTCGTGGGGATTATGCCGGCCAGGTTTCAATTTCCATTGCCGTTGTTTGGAATTCAGGGAGGCACGTTTGCGGGCCCTGTCGATATTTGGAAGCCGATCGCATTTACGAAAGATGAATTGGAATCGCGCGGTTCGCGTAGCTATGGCGTGATCGGGCGGTTGAAGAAAGGGATCTCAACCGCGCAAGCGCAGGCGCAGATCGATACAATCCACGCAAACTGGCTCAAACAATTCCCCAATAACTACAATCCCGACGTGCGCTTCGGCGCCACACTTTATCCGCTGCACGAGCAGGTTGTCGGTGGGATGCGCACGGCGTTGTTCATCCTGCTTACCGCCGTTGGCGTCGTGCTCCTGATCGCCTGCGCGAATCTTGCTACGATGCTGCTCGCGCGAGCTGGCAGCCGTGAACGTGAGTTTGCCATCCGGGTGGCGCTCGGTGCGAGCCGATGGCAGCTCCTGCGGCAGGTTCTCTGTGAAAGCGTGCTGCTTGCGCTGATTGGCGGCGCAGCGGGTTCCCTGCTCGCGATGTGGGGGCTTGATCTACTCCGTGCGATCGGGACGCAAACCGTTCCACGCATTGCGGAAGCCAATCTCGATGCGCGGGTCCTTCTTGTAATGCTGATTGTCTCGATCGGTACAGGCATTCTTTTTGGAATCGTTCCCGCACTTGCCAGCGGGAATCCCGAACTCACGGAGGCGTTGAAGGAAGGCAGTCGCGGCGCCACGACCGGCGCACCGCGCAATCGCTTCCGCAACGCGCTGGTTATCGCCGAAGTCGCAATGGCACTGGTGCTGCTCGTGAGCGCCGGGCTGCTCGTGAAAAGTTTTGTGCGCGTGCAAAACGTGCATCCCGGCTTCAATCCGAGAAATGTGCTGACGGCGGAGCTTTCGTTGCCGCTCCTGAAATATTCGCGCGGCAAACCGGTAATTGATCTTTACGCTGAGGTCGAACGGCGCGTCCGTGCAATTCCGGGAATTGAGGCTGTCGGCCTGACTTCGATTCTGCCGTTAAGCGGCTCCAACAGTGACAACTCGTTTCACATCGAAGGCCGGTCTGAGATGCAGACGAAAGTTTATCCGGACGAAGAAGTCCGCGGCATCACGCCAGACTATTTTCGTGTGCTGCAAACGCCGCTCATCAAAGGCCGGTTTTTCTCCGAGGCCGATAATGCCGACGCGCCCGGCGTTGTCATCATCAATCAAGCAATGGCGAAGAAGTATTGGCCCGGCGAAGAAGCACTTGGCAAACGAA
This sequence comes from Candidatus Udaeobacter sp., assembly GCA_044867565.1. Classification (GTDB taxonomy): domain Bacteria; phylum Verrucomicrobiota; class Verrucomicrobiia; order Chthoniobacterales; family UBA10450; genus Udaeobacter. The sequence continues at coordinate 2,944 of JBIOVE010000137.1, forward strand.
TCAATTTCGGCGATGCCGACCCGCAAAAGATCAAATGGTTCACGATCGTTGGCATTGTCTCGGACATTCATCATCAAGGTCTGGATATCGATCCAAAGCCGGAATTTTATCTCCCGCATCCGCAACGCCCTTATCGCGGAATGATTCTCGCGGTGCGAAGCGCGCAGGATCCGAGTTCGCTTACGAGCGCGATCC
>JBIOVE010000138.1:0-4718 GCA_044867565.1 Candidatus Udaeobacter sp.
GTGCAACTAGCACAAACAACAATGTGAGCTTTTGTATAAACGTTCTCATGGGGATTTCCTTTTCACCGTCTTGTCCGCCGTAGCCTTGGCGGAGGCGGATTCGCCGCTTCGCTTCCGCGACTGCGGGACCGTTTGAGTCGACATATCCGCGCCGATGACTGCTTCGAGCTCAGCGACTGCGACCTGGTAGTGACTCACATGTTCCCGCCCCATCGCTTCGATGTCGCGCAGGTTCCGCTGCGCGCTGATCCAATCGAGAAAGGTCGCTTTTCCCGACTCGTAACTCAGCCGTGTCGCCTCAAACGCCTGCTGCGCCTGTGGCACGAGCTTGTCGCGGAACAGCTCAACGTGATGATGAAACGTCTCGATCTTTGCCAACTGATCGCGCAACAGTCGCAACGCTTCCTTTTGTTCGCGCTCAAGTCCTTGCTCGGCGGCTGCAAGATTTGCGCGCGCCTCGCGTACGCCGGCTGAATATTTACTGGGATTTACCCATGGAATTGTGAACGACACCCCGGCGTCGAGTTCGCTCACCGCCTCTGCGGCATCATTGTAGCGCTGACCTTTCACCATCAGCGCCGGGTCTGGAATCCATGCGCGGTGCGCAAGCTGAAGTTTTGATTTCTCGCCATCGATCTTCGCACGCGCCATCTGCACTTCCGGCCGCTGCGCCAGCGTGATCCCACGCAATCTTGTGGAGGAAAGGTTTGCGTGATCAACGGTGGCGGCGCCTGCCGGCACGCCTAGCGGCACAAACGCGTCGCGATTCATGACCGTGTTTAGTTGCGACTGCGCGTCAGACAAATTGCGCTCCAGATCGCGTCGCGTTTCCTGCAGTTTGCTATAATCTGTTTCGGCAATGAGCACGTTCGCTGCGGTCTCCAAGCCGGCTTCGTAACGGGAGCGGCTGATATCGGCGATTTGTTTCAGCGAAGTAAGATTTTTGTCGTTGATGTCGAGTTGGTCGTAAGCATTGGCCAATTGGAAGTAAGCGGCGCGCGCCTTCGCGATGACATCGAGCTGAACGCGTCGCGTTTCCTCAAAGACCGATAACGCCTCGGCCGATGCAGCGCGTCCCCGGACAAGATTTTTTCCAGTGATGGGGATCGACTGCTCGATAGCGAGCGTCTGATCCATGAACGCGTTTGGCGGCACATCGACATAGCGGTGCAGGAGAAAATCGCTGGCTACTCGCGGATCATCCCAAGCATTCGCCTGTCGCACGCGCTGAATTGCGGCGCGCCAGCGGTTTTCCGCTTCTTTAATCGCCGGATTATTCTCCAGCACTGCGCGCGTGACTTCGCCTAACGAGAGCCGCGCCGAAGCAACGCCGTATTCGCCGCCATCAGCGGCGATCTGACTTCGAATTGATAAAGATGTAGCTAAGAAGATTAAAAAAGTTGTCGTTTTCATTGATCCAGGACTGCGGTTGACCCCGAAGGCTTTCGGGGTTGAAGACCAGGCATGCCCGCAAATGGGCACACCCCGAGCGTCAGCGTCCTTGGATCAGATCAGAAATGTGCAGAGCAGAGGAAGTCGCGGCGGCGATAATGCGGCTGATGCGATGTCAATTTGGCAGCGCCGCCAATCTTCCCATGATTGATGCAGCACAACAGCAACGACCATCGGGCCGCACATCGCATTTGTCTCCGGCGCCGAGCCATTCTTGGCGAGCGGCTGCGATAATGGAGCGACATTCTTTGGCGACGTGACGCAACAGGTTTTGTTAGCGCAGCAACTTGCTTGACAAGCCTTTTGACTTGGCGCGTTGGAGAGGATGCACGATCTCGCGGCAAGACCCACCGGAGCCGCAAAAAGCGCGGTAGCTATCGCCATCGAAAGTATGATCCTGCTCAACATTGATTTGCGTATAGCACAAGTTAGACCGCGCGTCGAGGAAAGCGTTCAGCGCCTTACTGCTCTTATTCGTCTTCCGATCGGGGTTTGTGATTACGAAATGGAGCGCGAGATGTTTAGGTCGCTCTTTGCAACGAGCCTCTGGGTCAATCGCGAAACCTTTCGAGGTTGCGATCGATATGTTAGTTGTAAATATAGTCAGCAGTAAGAAATGGAGAGAGCCATGAAAAATGAAAATTTAGAATCTGTGGCGAGAAAGCTCGTCTCCCCGGGGAAGGGTATTCTGGCAGCCGATGAAAGTTCGGGGACAATCGAAAAACGACTGAAAAGCATCAGCGTTCCTTCAACGGAAGAAAATCGGCGGGCATATCGTGAACTCTTATTTACTACAGGCGGTGCGGGCGAATTTATCAGCGGCGTAATCCTCTTCGATGAGACGATTCGCCAGAAAACTCGCGACGGCCGCACTTTCGTTAAAGCGCTGGAGGAGCAAGGGATCGTCCCTGGGATTAAAGTGGACAAGGGCGCCAAGGCGATGCCGAATTTTCCGGGCGAAAAAATCACCGAGGGTCTTGACGGGCTGCGTGAGCGGGTGGCGGAATATCGACAATTGGGAGCGCGCTTTGCCAAATGGCGCGCGGTGATCGGGATCGGCGAGAAAATTCCGACTCGCAGATGCATCGATGCGAACGCAGAGGCATTGGCGCGCTACGCGGCGCTCTGTCAGGAAGGTGGCCTGGTGCCAATCGTCGAACCGGAGGTGCTCATGGATGGCACACATACGATTGAACGTTATTTCGAAGTGACGCAGCAAACGCTGGAAAGCGTCTTTCACTCTCTCTACGAACATCGCGTTTCACTGGAAGAGATGCTGCTGAAACCGAATATGGTTCTTTCAGGAAAAGATTGTCCGCAGCAGGCTTCGGTGCAGGAAGTGGCAGAGGCTACTGTCCGCTGCATGAAACGCGCGGTTCCCCCTGCTGTCCCGGGTCTTGTTTTTCTTTCCGGCGGCCAAACCGATCAGCAAGCCACCGAACATCTCAACGCGATGAATCAACTCCCTGATCTGCCGTGGCAGTTGAGCTTTTCCTACGGACGCGCGTTACAAGCTCCCGTACTTAAAGCCTGGAAAGGCGATCAAGCGAATGTGGCCATGGCGCAAGAGGCATTCCATCACCGCGCCTGGTGCAATAGCAAGGCGCGCTTCGGTAAATACACCGAAGATATGGAAACCACGAAGGTGGCCGCTTGAGGCTAGAATCAGATTAGCCAGCGCTACCTTGCGAGACGAGCGCGCTGTAGTTACGGCTCTGTGAGCCGTCTCTCAATGAATCTTGATTTGGTCCGACCGGCCACAGGCCGGTGGCTACAGAGACATTAACTGTCGCTGCGCGATTCAGGGTTCCGGATTTCCTCGGTTCGTCATTCCTTCCCCATTCGTCATTCGACATTCGGCATTTTGATAGACATCATAATTGGGGCTTACGGGAGATCGTTGCTACAATGTCATCGTGAGCAACTCATCTAGAGCCTTCCAATGATCTACACCTGCCCAATGCATCCGGAGATCGAGCAGGATTATCCTGGTTCGTGCCCGAAATGCGGGATGACATTGGAGCCAAAGACGGTCAGCGCAGACGGCGAGGAGCAAAGCGAGATCCGCTCCCTTTCATGGAAATTTTGGATCGCGCTGGCGCTTACGATCCCGGTGCTGTTCATCGCGATGGGGCACGTGATTCCGGGGCTGCACGTCGACGCTATGCTCCCGAAACAAATCTTAAAATGGATTGAGCTTGTTCTCACTACGCCGGTCGTGCTGTGGGCTGGGGGCATGTTTTTCGCACGCGCATGGCAATCGATTATCAATCGCAGCCTTAATATGTTTACGCTGATCGCTGTCGGCGTCGGCGCGGCCTATTTCTACAGCGTTATTGCCGTGATCGCGCCGGGGATTTTTCCGCAGTCTTTCCGGAGCAACGGTGAGGTGGGCCTTTATTTTGAAGCGGCGGCGGTCATCACCACGCTGGTTTTGTTTGGACAGTTGATCGAGGCGAAGGCGCGCAGTCGCACCGGGCAGGCGATCAAGGCGCTGCTCGGTCTGGCGGCGAAAACGGCGCATCGAATTCACGATGGCGAGGAAGAAGAAATTCAAGCGGATGGAATCCAAAAGGGCGATGTGCTCCGCGTCCGGCCCGGCGAAAAAGTTCCAATCGACGGTGTGATCACAGAGGGCAAGAGCAACATTGACGAGTCGATGATTACCGGTGAGCCGATGCCGGTAAGCAAAGGGCCCGATGACAAAGTGATCGGCGCGACACTGAATCAGACCGGCTCGTTTTTAATGCGCGCCGAGAAAGTCGGTTCGGAAACGTTGCTGGCACAAATCGTCCAAATGGTGGCGGACGCGCAGCGCACCCGTGCACCCATCCAAAAACTCGCCGATACGGTATCCGGTTATTTCGTTCCCGCGGTTATCGCCATTGCAGTGATCACGTTTGTGATTTGGTCGATCGTCGGGCCGGCGCCGGCGATGGCTTACGCTTTGGTTAATGCTGTCTCGGTCCTGATCATCGCGTGTCCATGTGCGCTTGGTCTGGCCACGCCGATGTCCATCATGGTCGGTGTCGGACGCGCTGCGCAAACGGGAATCTTGGTGAAAAATGCGGAAGCCATCGAGACGGCCGAGAAGGTTACGCACCTGATCACGGACAAAACCGGTACGCTGACAGCCGGTAAGCCGGAGGTGGTCAGTCGGGTTGGCGCGAATGCCACGCCTGAACGCGATCTTCTACAGATCGCGGCATCTTTGGAATCCCATAGTGAGCATCCACTGGCGCGCGCGATTGTGGATGCTGCAAAAA
>JBIOVE010000139.1:0-3479 GCA_044867565.1 Candidatus Udaeobacter sp.
ACTGGAAGAAGCGAAATCGCGCAAACTAAAGACCATCGCGCTTCTCGGGCGCGATGGCGGCTCGACCATCGGCATGGCCGATATCGATCTTTTGGTCGCGAGTCATTCGACCGCCCGAATTCAGGAAGCGCATAAGCTTCTTCTCCACGTTCTCTGCGAGACAATCGAGTCGCGCCTCCATGAAACGTAGCTCCCGCCGCTGAAATTTTGTAGTCGTCGACCTCTGGGCGACGCGGCGCGGGCGCGTTTAACATACCAGCCCCGCGCTTCGCAGAGCGAAGCGGCTCCGGTGGCTCAATCCGATTTTTTCAGGAGACGCTCGCGTTCGCGATCCAGTTGCCGGCGTTCGTTTGCGGTTAAACTGCCGATGCCGAATTTCGAGATTTTATCGAGGATCGGATCGATCGAGGCATAAACATCATCCGGTTCCACGGGGCGCCGAGGACGCGTCTTCTGCACGACATGAAATTTAGGCTTAGGACCAAATCGCTCTTTCAAGTTGGACAACCATGCGAGCTCGGGCCCAGCCCCTCGCAATTCGATGAAAAGAAACGCTGCGCCAATGCTCGTCCAGACGACGGTCAGATCGGTCCACGCGTGATAGGCAAGCAGTTGGAAGGTGTAAACGCCGGCGAGAATGAGCGCGATCCATTTTGCCATGATTCGTAGGAACAACTCTACCCGTGGATAGATGGTGGCGAAAGCAACGAAGATTCCAAAGTGCAACGCAGGCGAACCGGCAAGCGCAGAACGCTGCCAGAGGCCCCAGATAGTCAGCACCGTCACGGGTGCGACCAGCAAGATGAGGTAAAGCACGATGTAGGCGTGCCGGCCAACAAAGCGTTCTACCTCCCGCCCAAACACGAACAGCATGTACATCTCGACTGCGAACCAGAGGAGTCCTGATGGAGCATGAACGAATGCGTAGGTGAAAAGACGCCAGATCTGGCCGCTGCCCCAAACTGCCGCACTATCGAATTGCAGATAGGCCAAAATGGAACTCGCACCGAATGCAACAAGAATGGCCGTGAGAATCGCGCACGCTACGTGCACACCCACCAGCATCGTCGTTACGTCAACGGGATAGCGACCCATCCACGCCACCGGACGATAATCATCGGAGGTAGTCACTCCGAACATGAACTAAATAAACAGCTGGCGTTCTGATCACGCAAGCCAAGTTCACACGCGCGAGAAAATTTTCTGAACGCAGACATCTTATCTATTCGCCGCGGCGAATTCGTCCGGTAGCGGATGGAGAAAGCAGCCGTCCCAACCACGGATATACACAAATCGATTACCGGACTACCTCAAATCCCGTCTGTTTTCATTCGTGTTGATTCGTGTTAATTCGTGGTGAAGAACACTTTCGCTTCATGAAAAACATCGCGCCCGCCATATTCCCGCCCGACGGAATCGGAGATGCAAAGCCGGCCAACCAGGCGGTGCTCGACTGGGTGCATGAAATCGGAACGCTGACGAAGCCGGAGAACATCTTCTGGTGCGACGGTTCCGATGGCGAAAACGAATACCTTCTTGATCAGGCTCGCCGGCAGGATGTGCTGATCAAGCTCAACGACAAAAAAGTTCCGCGATCATATTTGCATCGCTCAAATCCGAACGATGTGGCACGGGTCGAGCAATTCACTTTCATCTGCACGCCGACGAAGCAAGAGGCCGGGCCGACAAACAATTGGTCTGACCCGCGCGAAACTTACACAAAACTTAAGGGCCTTCTCAAAGGCGCGATGCAGGGCCGGACGATGTTTGTCATTCCCTATATCATGGGGCCGTCTGATTCGCCCCTTACCAAGGTAGGCTTCGAAATCACCGATTCCATTTACGTCGTCCTGAGCATGCGAATCATGACGCGGATGGGCGAGATCGCCACCAAGCGGCTCGGCAACGACCCGGCCACGGAATGGAACCGGGGAGTCCATTCATTGCTCGACGTCGATCCAACGCGCCGGTTCATCTGTCACTTTCCGCGGGATAACGCGATTATTTCCGTCGGCTCTGGTTATGGCGGCAATGTCTTGCTGAGCAAGAAATGTCTCGCGCTGCGCATCGGTTCGTACCTCGCACGCACACAGGGCTGGCTCGCCGAGCACATGCTCATCCTAGGCGTCGAATCGCCGGATAAAAGAAAGCGTTACGTGGCGGCGGCGTTCCCGAGCGCGTGCGGCAAAACAAATTTCGCCATGCTCATTCCGCCAAAACATTTCAAAGGCTGGAAAGTTACGACGGTCGGCGACGACATCGCCTGGATGCAAATTCGCGACGGCAGGCTTTACGCTGTCAATCCGGAGAACGGCTACTTCGGTGTCGTGCCGGGCACGAGTTACAAATCGAATCCAAACGCGATGAAATCGATTGGGCACGACACGCTCTACACGAATGTCGCGCTCATGGACGACGGCGATGTCTGGTGGGAAGGCAAAGACGGCGCGCCTGCGCACGCGATCGACTGGCGCGGAAACGATTGGACGCCGGATTCAAACGAGAAAGCCGCGCACCCCAACAGCCGTTTCGCCACGCCGATGCGCAACAATCCTGCGCTCGATCCGGAAGTCGAACGTGGCGAAGGCGTGCCGATCAGCGCGATCATTTTCGGCGGACGCCGCAGCGACACGATGCCGCTCGTGTTTCAGGCGTTCGATTGGGAACACGGCGTTTATCTCGGCGCGACCATGGCTTCGGAAACAACCGCGGCGGCGACTGGTGCGGTCGGACAAGTGCGACGCGACCCCATGGCGATGCTGCCGTTCTGCGGATATAATATTGGCGATTATTTCCGGCATTGGCTCGAGATCGGGAAGCGCCTGACCAACCCGCCGCTCATCTTTAATGTGAACTGGTTTCGCAAAGGCACGGACGGAAAATTTCTCTGGCCCGGTTTCGGTGAGAACATGCGCGTGCTGAAATGGATCATCGATCGCTGCGAAGGGAGTGAAGCCGCGGTCAAATCGCCCATCGGCTGGTTGCCCGGCCCGCACGATCTCGATCTGGATGAGCTCGACGTCGAGCACAAATGCGTCATCGAACTCCTCGGTGTCGATCACGAAGAATGGCAAAAAGAGATCGCCGCGCATGAGAAATTTTTCGAATCGCTGGGCGGCGTTGTGCCTGAGGAGTTGGGGAGCCAGCGGAAGCAACTTGCTGCGCGGTTTAAACTGTAGGGAACGCTGTTAGCGTCCCGTTGGAAAGCCGACGGCTTCCCCTACAGAGTTGCTCACTATCAACACGAAAATTTGCGTCTCGCGTGACGGGCACCGAGTATCTCCAGTGGGTTCAAAGATTGGGAAAAAGGAAGTCATTGCCGCGCGGGCGCGGAAGGATTGCGTCGAAATCCGCGGCGCGCGCCAGAACAATCTCAAGGGCATCGATGTCGATCTTCCGCTCGGAAAATTGACGGTCGTCACGGGCCCGAGCGGCAGCGGCAAATCGAGCCTCGCTTTCGAGACGATTTACGCCGAGGG
>JBIOVE010000140.1:0-9744 GCA_044867565.1 Candidatus Udaeobacter sp.
TAATCCTTTACCTGACTTGGCGGAGGCGCAATCGCAGCCAGCAAATTGACGCGAATACCCTTCATGTGGGTCTGGCTCAAGCTCACCATCATAAAGCTGGCGAGTAGAAAGAACATGATGTCGATCAGTGGAATGATCTCGATGCGCGCTCTCTTATGCGGAATTGGTGAAGACAGTCTCATAATTTATATATTTGTTAGGCCAGATTCAATATGATGCCCCCGTCAAGTTGTAAGTGACGGGAATTTTCACCTTTGAAACTGTTCCGGGCTTGAACCGCCACTGGCGGAACCCGCTGACCGCCGCATTATCCAGTATCGGATTGCCGATGCTTTGAGCCATGGACGCGCTGGTTACGCTGCCGCTTCCTGGGTCAACTTCCACGACGCAAACCCCGCTTCCGGTGATTTTACGCGAACGAGCCTCATACGGGTACTGTGGCTTCGGCGAGTAAATTGCGAAAGCTTTCGCGCTGGAGATCGACATCGTACCAGGGCGACCCGGCTGCTGTGGCGCTTTAATTGGCGCCACTTTTTGTTGTTTCGGTTGCTTGGGTGGAGGCGTTGTTTCTTCGACATACTCCGGCTTGATTTCTGGAGGCGGTGGAGGCTCGGGTAGTGGAATATCTTCTGGCGGAGGGGTGGGTTGTTCTTCCGGCGCCTCCAACGTCGCTACGACCACGGCCGCTGGAATATCGGAAAGATCCACGGGCGGTGGCTCTCGCTTCTGAGCCAGCGCAACGGCAGTGAGGTGGATGGCCACTGCGCCACCAAAAGCCGCCCACCACTGCCAGCGCGGTGCCGGGCGGTAGAGCAACGGTTTTGGAGTCTGCGCCATAGACAATAATCACCCCCCGGCCCCTGGGACACCTCTGAGCGCTTCGCTCTTGATCTCAAATGAAATCTTGTAGAATCCCGCTGAACGGAGCATGTCAAGCAACTGCACAATGTTTCCGTGAACGGTGGCGCGATCACCACGAACGAACACCTTCGCTTCTGGCGAGGATTGATGCACTTTTAGCAATCGCGCCTGCATCTCTTCCCGGCTAACTTCCTCTTTGTCGAAGAAGAAGTTGCCATTCATGTCAACGGATACGCTGACGTATTCCCGCTTCGATTGCGTCTCGCCCGAAACGCCCGTGGGCAGGTTCACCTTTATCCCCTTCATGTGCACTTGGCTCAGGCTTACCATCATGAAGCTGGCAAGCAGAAAGAACATGATGTCGATCAACGGAATGATCTCGATCCGCGCTTTCTTGTGTGGAATGGGCGAGCTTACATGCATATTTTCCTAAATTGAGGAGCCTTTCCCAGTAGCGGGAGCTGTCCCTGCGATTTCCATTTCGCGCTCCGCGGTTTGCGCCCCCAACATCACTTCCAGGTTTGTAGCTGCGGTCTGCAATTCGAACTCCAAGTTAGACACCCGGGAAGTGAAAAAGTTAAAGGGAACCAGAGCGAAGATGGCAATACCGAGACCGCAGGCCGTAGCAATGAGCGCCTCGGCGATACCGCCAGTGACGGCTTGCACCGCCAGTTCTTCGTTGCCGAGAAAACTGAACGACCTGATAAGACCGGTAATGGTGCCCAACAGACCGAGCAATGGCGCCAAAGTTACCAATGTGTCCATCACCACGAGGAATCGACCGGCGCGCTTGATCTCGATGCCGGCAGCGACTTGCAATGCACCTTGCAGCGAAGCGTGCTGGTGATTGAGACCGTTCCACATCATGCGCAAAACCGGATCGCGCGATCCGCGGGAAAGCCGGGAGGCTTCGGCGGTATCGCCGGTTTCAATTGCCGTGAATACTTTCTCAATCCGTTTCGGATCGCGCCGAAACCAGCGGCCACCCCACCAAAAGATTCTCTCGATCACCACCGTGAGCCCGATGATCGATACGATGAGAATCGGCCACATGATTGGGCCGCCCTTGCGAAAATTGTCGATCAAAAAATTAGACGCGGCCTCGCTCCGTGTCGCCGCACCTTCACCAGGCGCTGGGCTTAACGTCGCTGTAACCGTCGCCGCGGGTGAAGTGGCCGCCCCGGGAGCGGCGGGTGCCCCAGGCGCCTGTGGAGGCGCGGTAGCTCCAACTGGAGGCGCGGTTATAGTTGGCAGTTGTCCCGGTACAGCGGGGTTCACTGGCTGTGGAGCGCCCGGACTCGCGGCGGGGGACACTCCGGGTGGAGCTGTTTGTGGCGGCGCGGGAGATTGCGCGAGCGAAGTCAGTGCAAACGCGAGTGAACATAGGCAGGCTGTAAGTAATGTTTTCATAGTTGAACCAGGAATTTGGTGATTTGCTCGATTGCGGTACGAATTTCCCCTTATCGCAAACGATTTACCCGCGAGTCGAGCAAAACTTTTCACCTTTTTGTCGACACTTCGCTTCTCGAAGGTCGCATCTTTAATTCGAAATATCTCTGCTACTGGGATGTAAGGCAAGTCTGTCAAATTCGCGCTGCCGAAATTCCATCAATCTTCGCAGATTGAGCGCGGTTCCGCACGTTCGTAACGCTGTTCCGCAGGGGTGGCCAATTATCGATCGCCGCTTCCAATTGGTCGCCCGCGTGAATCGGGCCGACCCCGGAAGGCGTTCCAGTCAGGATGACATCGCCTGCCGCGAGTGTCATCGACTGACTTGCGAACGAAACGATTTGCGCGATCGAGTAAATCATCTGGCTCGTGCGCGCCTGCTGTCGCACCTTGCCGTTTTGCCGAAGTTCAATCGCCAGATCGCCAACGTCGACCTCCGTGTACACGAACGGTCCGACAGGCGTGTAAGTGTCGAACGACTTGCAGCGGCCAAATTGTTTTTCGTGTTTTTGCAAATCGCGGTCGCTGATATCCAGACCAATCGTATAACCAAAAACATGATCCAGCGCGTTTTTTACGCTTACGTTTTTCGCCGGAACGCCGATCACAATCGCAAGCTCCACCTCGAAATCGGTTCGATGTTCGGGAAATGCGATTTCGATCGTGCCGCCATGCGGCAGAAGGGAACTTGGCGCCTTAAACCAAATCAACGGAGCACCCAGCGGAGTTCGTTGCATCTCAGCAATGTGATCGGAGTAATTCAGGCCGACCGCGATTAATTTTGATGGCGCGACAGGAACATCGGCAGACACATTTGCGAGCGGCAAAACGTTGCCGGTCGGTTCAATATCGATCCAGTACGGTTTTGCCAGCCCGTGCACCTCGTCACCGCGCAATTCGCCGTAGAAAAATTCGTCGCTTGTTCTAAATCCTCCGAAAATTTTCATAGCGTCATCCGAGCGAAACGACGGACCTCGCAATCGAAGTTTAGAATACCAAGTCACCGCGCATATTCCATCAGTCTGTGTGGGGCTCCTCTCTTCGCTCGGAATGACAGCGGGGGCGTTATCTCGGCACAATCGCAACGAAATCGCGCACGGTTTTTTGCTCGGGAATCGAGAATGCGCTGTTCTCGCGCCCGAACCAGAATGCGCTTGAGGAACCGCCATCGAGATTTAATGCGCGCTGAATTTTGAAATCCTCTGCCAATCGTGCTGTCGCAAGAATTTTGGCCAGTTCCGCAAGCGACACGTCCGTGCAAAATCCGAGCGCGGCATGATCGGGGCCTGCCACCGCGGCAAACGTTCTCCGCGCGGTTCGCGTCTTTTCGAGCCCTCGGACTTGCTGTCCAAGATCGACAAGAAACGGACCACACTGGACGGCGGCGTTGAATGTTTTTTGTCGCGAAAATTCGCGGGCGCGCAGGATCTGCACTCCGCGCGGCGACGCCGCGAGCACGCCGGTAATTAATCGGGCGCGTTGAAGCGGCGCGATCGTTTTTCCATCGACAATCAGCAATCCAATCGGCGCGTAATCGGGGTCGAAGTAGCCGCCGTTTACACCCGCGAAACATCGTTCCCGCCGCATCGCGTGCGCGAGATCGCTGCGCGGCGGCGCCGGCTGATCGATCACCCGCAGAGTGCACGACTTCGTCGAAAACAGTGCGAGATCAATCGTTGCACTCCCATTCGTCTCAGAATCTTCCAAACTAACCTGCCGGTACACAACGCCGGCGTGTCCCGGCTCTGAATGCGCCGAGCGAATCGTCCAGTCAGCATGCGCCGTGACCGCGACGGCGAGGAAAAGAAGCGCGGCCTTAACTCTTAGCACCGTATTTGTTCAGCAAAGCCTGAAATTGCGGATCGTCTCGCAATGAGTCCCAAAATGGATCTACTTTCAGAATCTGCACCGTGAGAAAGCTTGGGCGGTTCAACAATCCCTCCAGAACTTCGATCGCGCGGCCATTGTTGCCCAGGATGGAATGAACTTGGGCCATCGCTTCCGTCATCTTCGGGCCGTCTAAGGCGTCTTTGCTCTCCGGAAGCAGTTCCGTTGCGCGTTGAGCTTCGCTGAGGGCAGTCTCTTTTTCGCCGAGCCAGGCCAGAACTTTTGCCAGCTGCGCGTGCATGTCGGCGTCTTCCGGGCTTTGTATGATTTGCCCCTCGAAAATGCTTTTCGCTTTCAGGAAAGCGGCGCGTGCGCCGGGCTCATCATGGAGCGATTTTCGCGCAAAGCCGATGAAATAGTACTTGCCTGCCAGGACTCCTGGCAGGCCTTCGAATAGATCGTCGGGAACGCTGTCCGCTTCCTGCAAGAGCTCTCTGTATTTGCGTTGCAGCAGAAAAACATTCGAGCGCGCCCAGGAGATTTTGACCTTCTCGTCCTTGGTTGGTTGGTTGCCTGCGGGGACCGGGTTCACCGTTGCCAAAGCTTTCTCCGCCACGCTGAGATCTCCTTTTTCGGCAATGGCCAGCCTGGATTTAACCTCCCAAAGTCCCAAGCCCTTTGGATCGACCTGGAGCGCGCGGTCGATCGTCCTGTTAGCCTTATCGAAATTCCGCAGCATCTGATAATTGAAAGCCAGGTTTTGCAGTGCCCAGGTATCTTTTGGATTTAAACTGCCGGCCTTCTCGAGACTAGCGCTCGATTCCTTCCATTTCCCCTGCCGGCGCTGGATCGCGCCGATGGCGAGATAAGCTTCGGCTTCATTGGGTAATCCGCGCTGTGCGATCTCGAACTCTCTCAGGGCCGCGTCGTAGTTGTTGTCGCCGTAATAATACGAGAATCCCAGGGCGAGATGCGCCTCGGGCAGGTCAGACTGCAATTGCAGAGCGCGCTCCGCCAGAGTGCGCGCTTTTTCGCGACGCTCTGGTGTGCGCTCGAACGTGTGCACGATCCAGCTTTCCAACTGCGAATAGCGGGCGAGAGCGAGGGCGAATTTCGGATCGAGCTCAATGGCGCGATCGTAGAGTTGTTCGCTCTGTTTCAGCTTATCTAAATCCTCGTACGCGCTCTGGAGATTGTGCGCCTGCACAAAGGCGAGATAGGCTTCGCCGCTCTCAGTGGGCTTGCGTTCCATTTGCGCTTTTTCAGCGTCGGAAAGCTTCGCCTGGAGCGCCTTCACGATCTCGTGAGCCAGATCGGTTTGAATGGCGAAGACATCGGTCAAATCACGGTCGTAATCCTCGGCCCAAATGTGCTCATCGTTCTCGGCGTTGATCAATTGCACGTTCACACGCACCCGATTGCCGATCCGCCGAACGCTGCCTTCTAAAATCGTGCCGACCCCGAGCGCCTTTCCGATGTCGCGAACATTGGACGCTTTACCCCGATAGGGCATGACCGATGTGCGGGAGATTACCTTGAGGTCGCCGATTTTCGACAAATTCGTGAGCACGTCATCCTGGATGCCGTCAGCGAAATAAGCGTTCTCCTTGTCTTCGCTCAAATTTTCAAAGGGCAATACCGCGATCGACTTATCGACCTTGTGGGCCGAAGCGGGCGGCAGCAGAAAAAATCCTGCGACCGCAGAAGCGACCACGCCGGTTGCGACAAGCATGATTATGTTGCGACGGCGGTGCGTTCTTGGCGCAGCTGCACTGGGGGTTGCTCTGATGCCTTGCGGCGTTACATCAAAAGCCCAGGCGAGAATCAACGCGATCGGAAATCCGGTCAGTAACAGCACGATGACCAGGCGCAGCGTCCAGTTTGGCAATTCCCATGCCGGAAAGGCAGCCGAGGCTAGCTGTATAATGCCTCCGGCAGCGATAATGTACGCTGCCGCCACACGGTAAACCTTGCGCCGTTTCACTTCCTCGAAGAAGCCGCTCATAGCAACAGATTTGGGTTTACTGGGATTATCGTTCAACGGCGAAAAGATAGACACGAAAATGAAGGGCGTCGTTCACTTTATGCCAGTCGCGAAAACGGTCTGAAAATGCGGACTCTGTTTTTCGCGCGAGACAACGCTCACTTCGATCTGCCGGAAGCCATTTTTCTCAAGAAATTGATGCAATTGCACTTCGCTAAAGCCGAGCCAGTGATCCGCGTACAGCTCGCGCGCCCGTTCGAACCGATGGCTCAAAAGATCAAGAATCACCAAGCGACCACCGCGTTTCAAAATCCGGTGGGCCGCGGCAATGGCCTTCTGCGGATGAATGGCGTGATGCAGAGCCTGGCTCAAAATCGCAAGATCGATGCTGTTCTTTGCGATTGGTGGATCTTCGATGTCGCCCAGCCGGTACTCGAGGTTTCTGAATCCGTGCTTTTTCGCGAGTTGCGCGCCGAACTCGACCATCTTCGGCGAGTTATCGATGGCGATGACCTTGCGCGCGTTTTTGGCCAGCAATTGCGAAAGTGTTCCTTCGCCGGCTCCGAGGTCGGCCACGGTTAACGGCGGGAGCAAGGTGATGAGCGTGTGCGCAAGTGCTTTCCACGAACGGCCCGGCACATGACTTCGGCCAAACTTGCCGGCGAGCTCATCGAAATATTTCCGCGCTCTATCCTGACGTTTGTGCAGGACGAGCTTGAGACTCGTGCGGTCACGCGACGTTTCCGGCAGTTCGCGCGCAAGCGCCCGCGTCAATTCCGCAACGCGCGTCCGATGTAAATCCCGTCCATGATGGTTTGCGCCGTAGTAAACGTTTTTCCCAACCCGTCGATCGGCCACGGCGCCAGCACGTTTCAATTGCGCAAGATGACTTGAAATGCGGGATTGGCCCATGCCCAAAATTTGCTGCAGCTCCGCCACCGAAAGCTCTTCCTGGTCGAGAAGAAGGAGCAGTCGCAAGCGGGTCGGATCGGCCAGCAATCGGAGCAAATTTATGGTTGACGCCATGGGCTCCCAACGATATATCGACGCATCATGATCGGTCAATATGTCTTGCGAAGACGTGACATCGTTAAAATGTTAAATCTTTACAACGGCTGAACGCGTGCCTTGGCCAATCCAATTTTAATGTTGTAACCTTTTTAAGGAATCACGCTCTTCAAACCATGTCGCATCGTTACATTTTTTCCTCCGAGTCCGTCACCGAAGGTCATCCCGACAAAGTTTGCGATACGATCAGTGATTACGTCCTCGACGCCTGCCTCGAACAGGATCCACTGAGTCGCGTTGCTTGCGAGACCCTCGCGAAGGGCAACCTGGTTGTGCTCGCCGGCGAGATCACCAGCAACGCGAAATTTGATTTCGAAGAGCGAGTCCGCGACGCCGTTCGCAGCATAGGATATGTGAACGGCGATTGCATTTTTCACGCCGATACCTGCCGGGTGATCTGCGAAATGAGCGAACAATCGCGTGACATTAAGCAAGGGGTTGACGAAGGCGCGGCCGAAGGGAAAGGCACGACGGAGCAGGGTGCTGGCGATCAAGGGTTGATGTTCGGTTTTGCCTGCAATGAAACGCCCGAGTTGATGCCGGCTCCAATTTCGTTCGCACACAAACTGGGGCGCGAGCTTACGCGATTGCGCAAATCCGGCGAAATTCCATGGCTGCGTCCCGATGCCAAGACGCAAGTCTCGATCGAATACGACGGTTATAAGCCTCTGCGAGCGACGACTGTGGTCGTTTCTTCGCAGCATGCCGCGGACGTGAAGCAAAAGGAGGTGCGCGAGACCCTGACCGAACTTCTCATCAAGAAAGTCATGCCGCCGGAATGGCTGGATGAAAAGACGACCTTCTTAATCAATCCGACTGGCCGGTTCGTGATTGGCGGTCCGGAAGGCGACGCAGGTATAACGGGTCGCAAGATTATCTGCGATACCTATGGCGGAATGGGACGGCACGGCGGTGGCGCGTTTTCCGGTAAGGATCCGACCAAGGTCGATCGCAGCGCAGCGTACATGGGGCGTTGGATCGCAAAGAATGTCGTTGCATCGGGCTTGGCGGACCGATGTGAAGTCCAGTTCGCCTATGCCATCGGCCATCCTGAGCCAGTGAGCGTCAGCGTCGATACTTTCTGCACCGGTAAAGTGGACGAGGAAAAACTCGAGCGGGCAATCTGGGAAGTTTTCAATTTCAAGCCAGCCGAGATCATTAAGCAACTCAATCTGCTCCGGCCGATTTATCGCAAGACAACCAACTACGGCCACTTCGGACGTGTGGATGATCTCGATGCGCTCACGTGGGAGAGGACGGATAAGGCAGAGGACCTGAACAGAGCGGCGAGTTAGGTTTCAGACCCGAAAAACTTTCATGAGCACGACAATCACTGAATCGAAGACAAAACAGGACTACAAAGTCGCCGATATTTCACTCGCGGACTGGGGCAGCAAAGAAATTGCGATCGCGGAAAAGGAAATGCCCGGATTGATGGCGATCCGCGAGAAATACGCGGCACAAAAACCGCTGCAAGGCGTGCGGGTCACCGGTTCGCTGCACATGACGATCCAAACAGCGGTCTTGATTAAAACGCTTGTCGATCTTGGCGCGAGTGTGCGCTGGGCAAGCTGCAATATTTTCTCCACGCAAGATCACGCCGCAGCGGCGGTCGCGAAATCCGGCGTCTCGGTCTTCGCATGGAAAGGCGAATCGCTCGAAGATTATTGGTGGTGCACTTACCGGGCGATTTCGCATCCAGACGGCAAAGGTCCACAGCTTGTGGTCGATGATGGCGGCGACGCCACGCTGCTAATCCACAAAGGTTACGAACTCGAAGAGGGCAGCGATTGGGCAAAATCAAAATCGGCAAACAAAGAAGAGCAGGTCATCAAAGACTTATTGCTCGAAATTCAGCGCGAGAATCCCTACCGCTGGCACGAGATCGTGAAGGAGTGGCGCGGTGTCTCGGAGGAGACAACCACCGGGGTGCATCGTCTTTACAAGATGCATCAGGAAAACCGGCTGCTTGTTCCGGCCATCAACGTCAACGATTCTGTCACGAAATCGAAGTTCGACAATCTTTACGGCTGCCGCCATTCGCTGATCGATGGATTAAATCGCGCGCTCGACGTGATGATTGGCGGCAAAGTCGCAGTCGTGTGCGGTTACGGCGACGTTGGCAAAGGTTGCGCGCAGTCGCTGCGCGGCCAGGGGGCGCGCGTCGTCATCACCGAGATCGATCCAATTAACGCCTTGCAAGCGGCGATGGAGGGTTACGAAGTCACCACCATTGAAGACACACTCGGCCGCGGCGACATCTATATCGCCGCCACCGGCAACCTCGACATCATCACGCTTGATCACATGCGGCGCATGAAAGATCAGGCGATCGTGGCCAACATTGGCCACTTCGATAACGAGATTCAGGTCGATGCGCTCAATTCCGCGAAAGGGGTGAAGCGCACGAACATCAAACCCCAAGTCGACAAGTACATGTTCCCCGACGGACACGATATTTTCCTGCTCGCCGAGGGCCGGCTAGTGAATCTCGGGTGCGCCACCGGTCACCCGAGCTTCGTCATGTCGAATTCATTTTCCAATCAAGTGCTCGC
>JBIOVE010000141.1:0-6075 GCA_044867565.1 Candidatus Udaeobacter sp.
TGGGCCGCAGCCGGGGCGCGTTTGATCTTCAATTATCAAGGCGAGCGGTTGAAGGAAAACGTCGAGGAACTGGCCGGCGAATTTGGGGAGAAAATCCCACTATTTCCCTGTGACGTTTCGAGCGACGACGAAATCGAAGCTTTCTTCGAAAAAGTGCGTGGGCAGACTGATCACCTCGATTTGATGCTTCACTCACTTGCTTTCGCGCCGAAGGAAGCGTTGGAAGGCGATTTTCTTGGCACAACTCGCGAAGCGTTCCGCACCGCGCACGACGTCAGCGCTTACTCCCTTGTGGCGCTTGCGCGCGAAGCCGCGCCGCTCATGACCAACGGCGGGAGCATTCTGGCGATGACTTATTACGGCTCGGAAAAAGTGGTGCCACACTACAATGTCATGGGCGTGGCGAAAGCGAGTCTCGAGGCGAGCACCCGCTATCTTGCCTACGATCTGGGCCCAAAAAAAATCCGGGTGAACTGTATTTCGGCCGGGCCAGTCAACACACTGGCTGCGCGCGGCATCACCGGATTCATGTCGATGTTGAAGCATTATCAGGAGCGCGCACCATTGAAACGCAGTTGCGATCCCGCTGAGCTGGGCGCCACCGGTGTTTTTCTCGCAAGCGATGGAGCCGCGGCGATCACCGGGCAGGTCATCTACGTCGATGGCGGCTATCAAATCATGGGGATGTGAACCGATTTTCGATTTTGGATTTGCGATTGTCGATTTGCAGCGAACCTGATTAGTGGATTTGAAAGAAAAGCTCGTTGAGCTGCTTGGTGCTGACGCGGTAAGTAGTGAATCCGAAGTGCTCGCTGCGCATAGCAGCGACAAATGGTTTGCATCGCACGCCCCTGAAGTTGTCGTCTTTGCAAGATCGACAAGTGACGTCAGCAAGCTGCTTCAGTTTGCTTCGCGAGAAAAAATTCCAGTGACAGCGCGCGGCGGCGGCTTTGGCTACGTAGGCGGATGCGTGCCGGCGCGTGGCGGGATCGCCTTGTCGCTTATGCGGATGAATCGCATCAGGGAAATCAGCTTTGCCGATGCGATTGCGATTGTTGAGCCGGGCGTGTTTACGGCTGACCTGAAAGCGGCGGTGCGCGCGCAGAAATTATTTTATCCGCCCGATCCGGCGAGCATGAAAGATTGCACGATCGGTGGAAACGTCGCGACGAACGCGGGTGGCCCGCGCTGTTTGAAATACGGCGTGACGCGCAATTACGTGATCGGCCTTGAAGTCGTGCTCGCCAATGGTGAGGTGCTGCGAACAGGTGGCCGTGTTCACAAAAACAAAACCGGGTTCGACTTGATCGGCCTCTTTGTCGGTTCGGAAGGAATGCTGGGTGTGGTCACGGAAATCACGCTGCGCTTGCTCCCGCTTCCTCCGGCGCGCGCCACCTTGTCCGCGGCCTTCGCCACCGCCGCGCAAGCCGCTCAAGCAGTCCAGGCGATTTTTGCGGCGGGATTTCTGCCTTCTTCATTGGAAATCGCCGACCATTTCACCCTCGAAGCAGCCCGGCGCGACCTTGGCCAAATGATCGTGCCGGCGGGGAACGCACATTTGCTTGTCGATCTTGACGGGCAGGAGGAGAGCGTTCGCAGCGAAGCGGCAGCAATTCGCGAGTTGCTTGAGAAAGGAAAACCAAATGCATTGGCGACGGCGACCGGTGAAGCGGATTGCGAAAAGCTTTGGGCGTTGCGTCGCGAGTTCAGCAATTCACTGCGCGCAACCGGCCTGACCAAGTTAAACGAGGATGTAGTTGTGCCGCGCAGCCGTCTTGTCGATCTGATGGAATTCGCCGGAACGCTGGAAGCGAAACATGGATTTCCGGTCGCCTGCTTTGGCCACGCGGGTGACGGCAACATTCATGTCAATATCATGACAAAGGATTACGCCGATCCAGAAGTGCGGGGAAAAGTCGATCATGCGCTCGATGATCTTTTCAAGCAGGTGCTGGCCTGGGGCGGAGTGATCACGGGCGAGCACGGAATTGGTCTCGCGAAAAAACGCTGGTGGCCAGACGCGACCAGCGAAGTCGTGCGTGAGCTCCATCGCCAGCTCAAACAAATTCTCGATCCGCACGGCATTCTGAATCCGGGAAAATTTGCTGAACCCTGAAAGTGCATCTGTTTAGCGACGCCATGTGCTTCATCTTGCGCCTTCGGCGATTGTTTTGGCATCGTCTTCGGAAAAGCCGATCCACCTTTTGCGAGGTGGAACGCGTTGTCCTCAACGCGTTAGCAAAAATAAACGCGCCATCGGCGCCAAATTTTAGCGCATCCGATACTCCCTGCCCAGCCAGCGTTGAAAACGTATCCGAGAGTTTCCACTCGCAAAACATTTTGGAGTTTTGTGTTTGACTAATCCGACTCTGCATTGAGATTTCGCGACCACCCGCTTGAGGCGGGCTACGGCGCATCTGGATTCGCCGCGATCGGCGCGCATCCGCGTCCTCGTGAACGAATCAATAAAGAGGACACGATGTCTTCCTTTCTGCATTGCGCGAGGAGATACCAAATGAAACCTGGAAGCATTACTCACACGATCGCAGTCCTGTTGTCGTCGATTTCGTCTCTTTTCGCGCACTCGGCGCCTTCGAAAGCGGAGGCTCCCAAAATTAAAGCCAGTAAAAAATCTCAGAAATCATCCGAAGATCTCTTGCTCAGAGTGGATCCAGTAACATTCACCCCGGGCCATTTGTCATCATCTGCGCCCGAGCCGGGAGCGCGGTACCCCTGGAAAAAGAGTATTGTAACAACGGTTTTCTGGATCGGCGAAAAACCGACCGAAAACAATCCGGTCCCCAATCGTACCAGCTCGTGGGACAAAGACTGGACCAAAAACTACGGAGGCGTCGATGATCCGGATCCCGCGCGGCGGAGCAATTATATTCCAGTAAAGTTTACGCCGAGACAAAATCCGTTTTATTGCGCGCTCCCCTACAACGATAAGGCGACCACTGGTCATCGCCCCGAAGCGACACGCGTTGTTCCCTGGTTTAAAGAAGCATACCAGGGGCCCGCGGTTTCAACGTGCAAAGGTCATTGGGTTGCCATTCGCAAAGGTAATCGAACCGTTTATGCGCAATGGGAAGACGCCGGACCTTTCCGCACAGATCACTGGCAATATGTGTTTGGCAATGAACGTCCGAAACCCAATCTCAACAAAGGCGCCGGTCTCGATGTCTCGCCGGCCGTGCGCGATTACCTTGGAATGAACGACACGGATGTCACGGACTGGAAGTTTGTGGACGCTAGCGACGTTCCGCGCGGACCATGGTCGACCCACGGAGAAAACAACACGTTCGTGATTAACGATCGCAAAAAAAGTGCCGAATTGGTTGAAGCGCCCAAGCCCGGCGGCCCGGTTGCGCGTTAACTGACACGTGTTGTGAGTTTCTGGGGAGCACAGGCTGCCAGCCTGTAGTTGTCGGCAGCCCTGCCGGCAACATCTTTGCACGCGCAGTTCGAGTGACGCCAATTCCCGGTCTCGGCAAGCCGCCGAGACCTACAGGCTGGCAGCCTGCACTCCCCAGCACGCGGGACGCATGCGCTACCGCGATCCACGCGATCTGCGAGTTGGAAGCGATTACAAAGGACAAATGGGAAATCGCCGCGCAGTTCGTCTTCTTTATTGCGCGATCTTTATCGCATCCAATCTCAGCGTTGCTGCTCAGACTGAACCGGCTTCCGAGAACAGCAAGCTTCTCACCGGCAAAGCGGCGATGGGTGATTGGACGAGCGATGCGCCCGGAGTGCGCCGCAAAATCACGGTCGAGGATTTGCCCGCGCCCAGTTCAAATGTGTTGGCAATTAACCGGCCACGCGTTGTCGAACGTCCACCAGGCGCGCAGCTTCAGGTCCCGCCTGGTTTTAAGATCGACATGTACGCCAGCGGGTTTCGCGATCCGCGCTTTCTGCTCACCGCACCGAATGGAGATATCTTCGTCGCTGAGAGCCGCGCCAATCAGATCAAAGCGCTGCGCGACGCAAAAGGCGGCGGTAAACCTGACGTCACCGAACTCTTTGCCGAAAGCGATCTGAACAAACCATTCGGGATGGCGTTTTATCCGCCCGGCAACGATCCCCAATTTTTGTATGTGGCGAACACTGACGGTGTAATTCGCTTTCCCTATCGTAATGGCGACCTCAAAGCCCGCGGACCAGCCGAAAAACTGGGGGCGCATCTTTCCGGTGGCGCAGCGCGTCTGCGCAGCGGCGGTCACTGGACGCGCGACATCGTTTTTTCGCCTGATGGCAAAAAAATGTATGTCTCCATCGGCTCGCGCTCGAACGTTTCCGACAGTGCCGCGGAAGCGGATCGGGCGCGCATTTTCGAGTTCAATCCCGATGGCAGCGGACAAAAGGTTTACGCGTGGGGAATTCGGAACGCCGTCGGCATTGCGTTCCGGCCCGGAAGCGATGAGCTCTGGATGAGCACTAACGAGCGGGACGAAATCGGGGAGGATTTGCCGCCCGATTACATCAGCAGTGTGCGGCCCGATGGTTTCTATGGCTGGCCCTGGTTTTACATCGGCAACCATGCCGATCCACACCACAAAGGGAAACACCCCGAGCTTGCCGACAAAGTCATCGTCCCCGACGTCCTCGTGCAAGCACATTCGGCAACGCTCAATTTATACTTTTACACTGGCGACCAATTCCCAGCCGAATACAAAGGGGACATCTTCGCCGCCTTTCACGGTTCGTGGAACCGAAAGAAACGCACTGGTTACAAAATTGTTCGCGTCCCGTTCGATCACTCAACCGGGAAAGCACGCGGGGAGTACGAGGATTTCGTCACCGGCTTCGTCACACCCGATGGGAATGTTTGGGGCCGTCCTGTCGGAATCACGATGGCGAAAGACGGCAGTCTTCTCTTCAGCGAGGACGGCAACGGCACCATCTGGCGCGTCAGCTATGGCAGATAACCCAACTCTAAAAAGAATCATTGGACCAAGCAAAAAGGGGGGCGTTCACACTCTCAGAGCCGAGGCCATGGGGGATCACAACCGCAGCCGCTCGCGCGCTCCATGCCAGAAACGCAAGACTCGCACCGTACGCGATTCTTCCGCAAACCGGTAAACAACCAAATAGGGATACACCATCACGAAGCGCGCTCCAGGGCGCTCCGCTATAACCCCACCTCGCTCCGGTAAAATGCGTAATGACTCGGCTTCATCCAGCAATTTTAGGCAAAACTTCTGCGCTGCTGCGGGATTGTCGCGGGCGATATAAGCACGGATTTGCTCCAGATCGCGCAGCGCGGAACGAGTAATGACTACTTCGTATTCCACGAGGCCAGCATGCGGCGAGCTTCATCCACCCCCACACCGCCTTCCTTTGCAAACGACTCGTCGGCTGCATCGATAGCGGCCAGCAGTTCCGGGCTTGCCTCGACTGTCTGCCCCTGATGTAGTTCCACCGCGCGACGATAAACGGTTTCCAGTTCCGCCGGAGTCAACTTGGGCAGTTCATTCAGGATTTCCGTGGCACTCATTTAAAGAATCCTACTGTGTTGGGGAACGGTTTCAATGCTTCATTGTCGTTGCCCTTTCGCCCCGATGATGGCGGCGATGGTTCTTCCAGGACCGCCGATCTTGGCCAGTCCAGATTTTCATCCACAAGAAGCCGCATCGACGATCCATTTAATACATCGTAAGCCGCTTACGATGTATCAGCCGCAAAGGTGCAGTGGCGGCTGTCTGCTCGCGAATCCTTTCGGAGTGTCAGGCGCAAGATTCTACCGGCGTGCCTGCCACGCCGTAGTTCGGCGAAGGTGGATCGCCTGCGATCTGCTGCTTGCCATGCCAAAGGCTAGTAAAGGCGGGCCCGCCGCGGCGTCGTGTCACGCCCGAAGGCAAAGTCTGGGGTCGTCCGGTCGGAATCACGATGGCGAAAGACGGCAGTCTTCTTTCAGCGAGGACGGGAACGGCACTATCTGGCGAATAAGTTATGAAAAATGAATTAGATCGACAACTGGAAACAGTCCGAGTTTGCTAATCGCCAGAGCCAAACTAGTCGCGTTTCTAACTCGTTTCGCAGGCGGCGTCATTACAAAAAGAAATCCGCCGAGGT
>JBIOVE010000142.1:0-7621 GCA_044867565.1 Candidatus Udaeobacter sp.
GAAAAGGACCAGGCCGACGGCGAGCAGCAAGATCGACCGCAAGTCTCGCCGGAAATCGCGCCACGACGTGAACAGCGCCGCAGGATAAAGAAGCGCCGGCAGAAAAAAATAGAACACGATCTCAGGATTGAGTTTTGCTTCCGGCAATCGCGGGACGAAACTCAAAGCGAGTCCGCTAATAACGAGCACGATTGGATACGGCAGCGCAAGCTTACGGGCGAGCACGACGAGAGCCGCCACGGCTGCGAATAAAAGGACAATGATTTCCACTTGATGCATCGCAGGATCGACAACTGAAGCCGGGGTCGTTAACCGGCCGGTAAATGTACCTAAATCAACCGCGGCTTGCGAGCGCAGCTACAGGCTTCGCTTCTTTCGCCTTTGCTCGCGCGCGATTCGCCTGGAGTTCAGCCAAATGTTTTTCCGACCATCGGCACAGCGCGTGCAACGGTTCAATCAATGTGCGCCCCAGCCGCGTAAGAGCGTACTCGACTTTTGGTGGCACGACCGGATGGACCGTGCGTTGCACCAGCCCGTCGCGCTCGAGACTGCGCAAAGTTTGGGTGAGCATTTTTTGCGAAATCCCGCCGATCTCGCGCTGGAGCTCGGCGTAACGCTTGGTGCCGTGAGCTAGAACCTGGATGATAAGCGCCGTCCATTTGTCTGCGATGCGGTCAAGCACGAGCCGCGACGGACACTGTGCATCCATGACGGAGCCGTCCGAGGAAGACTTTCGCATGACGTCTCTTAAAGGATTACTGTCCCACGCGCAAGAAGAGAGTGGCAATCCAAATATACTGTATAGAAGTAAACTACTGTAGTTGACGGCGAGTAATCGCCTGTCGATCTTTTGGCAGGTTATGAAGAGAGATTTTGTTGTGTTAGAGAGAGATCAGCCGGCTGCCGTGCGCGTGTTGAATGAGTCGCAACAGCCGCGAAATGGCTCCGGGTTTACGGGCGGAAACGAGATTCCGAGCGATTATTCATTGCTCGACGAATATTCGCGCACGGTGGTGGGCGCAGTCGAGCGCGTCGCGCCTGCCGTCGCAAACATCGAGATCCAGCAGCCGAGCAAAAATCGGCTGCGCGACGTCGGCGGAAGTGGCTCGGGATTTGTGATAACGCCCGACGGCTTCATTTTGACGAACAGCCATGTCGTCCACGGCGCGACCCGAATTGTTGTTAACCTTTCGGACGGCCGCGATTATTCGGCACAGCTCATCGGCGATGATCCCGAAACGGATCTCGCAGTTATTCGGATCGATGCGCCCCAGCTTGTTCATGTGCGTCTGGCCGATTCTGAAAGCTTACGCGTCGGACAGGTGGCGATTGCAATCGGCAATCCGTTCGGGTTCCAGGCCAGCGTGACGGCAGGTGTGATCAGCGCGCTCGGTCGCTCGATGTATTCGCAATCGGGTCGGCTGATCGACAATATCATTCAGACCGACGCGGCGTTGAATCCCGGTAACTCCGGTGGGCCACTCGTCAACTCAGCTGGGGAAGTCATTGGTGTAAACACGGCGATGATTCGACCGGCCCAAGGCATCTGCTTTGCGATCGCGAGCAACACCGCCAGGCTTGTCGCTGGATGGCTGATTCGCGACGGAAGGATTCGGCGCAGCTACATCGGCGTCGCCGGGCAAAATGTGCCGCTGCATCGCCGCATCATCCGATTTTATAATTTGCCACTCGAAACCGGAGTGCTGGTCGTATCGGTGGAAAAAGAGAGCCCGGCACAGCGCGCCGGGCTGCGGGAGGGCGACATCATTGTTGCCTTTAGCGAGCGACCGATCGGCACAATTCACGACCTGCACAAAATGCTGGTGGGTGAGCAAATCGGTGTTCCCGCGAAATTGCTGGTCATTCGGCACACGGAAAAATTCGAATTGTCGATCTTGCCAGGCGAATCGCGTGTCCGCGAACAATAGCTGTAGCGGCAGGGGTGTCGCCTGCAAACCTAAAAGTCTCTCGCAGCCGGCACGGCTGCCTCTACAGTCAACTAGATCCTGATGAAAATTCTTATCATTGGCAGCGGCGGCCGCGAACACGCGCTCGCATGGAAACTGAAGCAATCTCCCCATGCAGAGCGCATTTTTTGTGCCCCGGGCAACGCTGGCACTGTCGAAATCGGCGAGAACGTCGCGATTTCTGCAAGTAATCTCGCGTCACTCGTTCGTTTCGCTAAAGAAAATCACGTCGACCTGACGTTAGTCGGTCCGGATGACCCGCTCGCCGCCGGGATTGTCGATCTTTTTGCCGCGGAAGGTTTGCGTATTTTCGGGCCCACCAAAGCGGGCGCGCGACTCGAGTCCTCAAAAATTTTCGCGAAACAACTGATGCGCGAGCAAGGAATTCCGACAGCGGAGGCGGGCACATTTGAACGCAGTGATGACGCGCTCCGGTTTTGTGACCGATTGCGATTTCCAATTGTCGTTAAAGCTGATGGGCTTGCGCTCGGTAAGGGCGTGATCATCGCAACCGACCCTGCTGCCGCAAAATCGACAATCGATGAGATGATGAACCAGGGCCGTTTCGGCGAGGCGGGCCGGCGCGTTGTGGTCGAGGAATTCTTGCGCGGCACCGAATGTTCGCTGCACGCGCTGGTCGATGGCGCGAACTATCGATTGCTACAAACGGCGCGCGATCACAAGCGCGCGCTGGATGGTGACGCTGGGCCGAACACCGGCGGGATGGGTGCGTTCAGTCCAGCAAACAATTGGGACGCTGAGTTGGAAGATCAATTTCACAAAAAAATCATGCGACCGCTGCTGCGCGGTTTACATGAAAAGAAGATTACGTTCCGGGGCTTACTCTATCCCGGGTTGATGATCGGCGCGGATGGCGCACGCGTGCTCGAGTTCAACTGCCGCTTTGGCGATCCGGAGACGCAAGCAATTTTGCCGCGAATGAAATCCGATTTGCTGCCGTTGTTGGAGGCGACGATCGACGGAAAGATCGGCACATGCACAATCGAGTGGGACCAGCGACCGGCAGTCACAGTCGTGCTCGCCTCGGGCGGTTACCCAGGCAAATACGAAACCGGCAAATCCATTTCCGGGCTCGGCGAAGCCGCAAAGCTCGATGCTGTACAAGTTTTTCATGCGGGAACGAAGCGCGTGAATGATGAAATTGTGACTGCCGGTGGCCGGGTGCTGGCGGTCACCGCGCTGGGATCAACGATCGAATCCGCGCGGGCGCGCGCGTACGAGGCCGTTTCCCGCATTAATTTCGAGAACTGCCATTACCGGCGCGATATTGCCTTCGGCGCGACAACCACGAATCCGGGGCTGTAGCCCCGAAAGCTCTCGGGGCTGTCCTTAGCGGATTGCGCGTTGCTACGTCCGAACCCGGTGCGCTGATGGCAGCGCACTCTACAGTCCGATGAGTAAAACGGCGCCGCGCGTTGAGTCATTGTGAAAATGCGTTATAAGATCGACATCTACTCTTCGAATGTTGCGATTCACCTGGCCGGCGTTGATCGGCATTTTTCTGATGACGAACGCTCTGGCGCAATCGCCCACCGCGGCGCCATCGGTCAGCAGCGCGCCGACGCCTGGGAAAACGGCCATGCCGGCAACTTCGCCCTCTGCCAGTCCGACAACGGAAGAATTGGTTGATTCTTTAGGCCCGGCAGATTTGCAGGCAGTCGTCACGTTATTGAAAAGCAATTTCACAAATCCTGATGCAATTAGCGACACAGAGTTGAATCGGGCGACTGTTGAGGGTCTGGTGGTTCGCCTGCCTCATGGCGTGATGCTTTTGACCAACAAGGAGAGTGCGCCAATAGAAGCGCCGAGCGCGTTTTACAGCGAGATTTTGGGAGGTCATATCGGTTATTTGCGCCTCGGGTCGCTGAACGGCGCCAACCTTCAGGCGCTGGATAAAAGTCTCAGCAATTTCGCCGGGAAAAAGGTGGATGCGCTGATTATAGATCTTCGTTCCAGTCAGGGAACGACTGATTTTGGAGTGGGGGCGGAATTTGCGAAACGATTTTGTCCAAAGGGGAGGCCGGTCTTTACGTTGCGCAAGCCGGCCGCGCGTCAGGACCGCGTGTTTAATTCTGATCGCGATCCGGCCTTTCAAGGTCTGGTTATGGTGCTCGCCGATGGCGACACGTCCGGCGCTGCCGAAGCGCTCGCCGCCGCGCTGCGGTTTTATGATAAAGCCCTAATCATCGGCCAATCGACCGCCGGTCGAGCGGTCGAGTATTCCGATTTGTCATTGCCGGGCGGCAAAATTCTGCGTGTTGCAGTGGCGGAAATGGTTTCGCCAGAAGGCCGTTCTTTGTTTCCGGAGGGAATAAAACCAGATTTGCCAGTTGAAATGCCGACTGCGGACAAGCGGCAAATCTTTCAATTGAGCGGCGAGAAAGGAATGGGTCCATTTGTTTACGAAGCGGGACGTCCGCACATGAATGAGGCGGCGCTGTTGGCCGGAACAAATCCTGAGGTTGAGGCGGGGGAGACGGCGCAGCAACGCCGCGGACGCGGCCCGGAAAAACCACCGGCACACGATCCGGTCCTGCAGCGAGCGCTCGACGTGGTCACCTCGCTCGAGGTTTATCAGAGACGCTAAGGTGAGTCCGCTGGAGGAACGCATCGGCTATAAATTCCGCAATTCGCTTTTACTTGCGGAGGCGCTCACGCATCCGAGTCTCGGCCATGAGACGCAACGCTATCATTTTGATAATCAACGTTTGGAATTTCTCGGTGACGCCGTCCTCCAGCTTGTCATCACGGAATATCTGTTTCGCCATTTTGGCGGCGAAGCCGAAGGGCAACTGACGAAATTGCGTTCGCGGCTCGTTTCCCGCGAAACCTTGAAGATGCACGCTGCCGCGCTCGATTTGGGAAGTTATCTTTTAATGGGCCGCGGCGAAG
The DNA here is from genome assembly GCA_044867565.1 of Candidatus Udaeobacter sp. Lineage (GTDB taxonomy): Bacteria > Verrucomicrobiota > Verrucomicrobiia > Chthoniobacterales > UBA10450 > Udaeobacter. The sequence continues at coordinate 4,881 of JBIOVE010000142.1, forward strand.
AAGCCAGTGGCGGCCGGGAGCGAACATCAACATTGGCGGATGCGTTTGAAGCGCTCATCGGCGCCATTTATCTCGATGGCGGTCTGGATATCGCGCGAGAGTTTATCTTAAGGCAGGCGCGCACCGATCTCGCGCAACTAGCTGAAGAGCCGATCGACATCAATCCGAAAGGTCATTTGCAGGAATTATTGCAAAGCATTTCGCCGCGCAGCCCAGTTTACGAATCGATTTCGCAGAGCGGCCCTGAGCACGAAAAGATATTTGTCGTGCAAGCTGTTTGGGAAGGAATCGTTCTTGGCCAAGGCAGCGGTCGAAGCAAAAAACAGGCGGAAACCGCGGCTGCGCTCGAAGCTTTGCATTTGAAGCGTTGGGAGAAGAAGGCCAAACCCGACACGTAAGATCGACACGCCGTCCGTTCAACGTTGCGGCGCGCCCGGCGGTCGCACCCTGCCAAATTCAGATCGAATGCTTGAGCGCGTCGAGATTCTTGCCGGGACTCGACGTCCACCGAAAATGCTGCGCGATGGATGCAGTCACGAAATTTTTCGCGCGGCCGACGGCATTTTCAAGCGATAAACCGGAGGCGAGACCGGCGGTAATCGCGGCCGAATAAGTGCAGCCAGTGCCATGCGTTGCAACGCCAGCGATGAACGGCGCGACGAACTCGGTAATTTTGCCGTCTGCAAACAGGAGGTCGATGGCGCTGTCTCCCTCCAGATGTCCGCCCTTGAGCAAGATTGAGACCCTATATTTTTCGGCTAACGCGCGCGCCGCTTTTTTCATCGATTGCCGATCTTTGATTTTTTGGCCGAGCAAATTTCCGGCCTCATCCAGATTGGGCGTAATCAGCGTTGCCAACGGAAACAATTTCGATTCGTAGAGCTTGATCGCGTTGGGTTCGAGAAGTCGATCACCGCTGGTTGCGATGATCACCGGATCGATGACGAGCGGAAAGCGTTTTGCGGATTTGCTTGAAAGATCGACAAGGGTCCGCGCAACCGTTTCAACGATTTCCGCGGCATAGAGCAGACCAGTCTTCGCAGCAGCAACCGGGAAGTTTCTGCAAAGCAAGGTGATCTGTTCGCGCACGATCTCGGCGCTGACCGGCTCAATTCGCGAAACTTTTCCCGGAGTTTCCGCAACCACGCAGGTGACGGCGGTTAATCCATAAACACCGAGGGCCGAAAACGTTTTAAGATCGGCCTGGACCCCGGCGCCAGCGCTGCTGTCCGATCCAGCGATGGTCAGCGCGACTGGCGGCTGGTGATGACAATTTAGCGATTTAACGATCCTACGCGCCATCGTTGCCGATGGCTTCGACTGGACAGCCTTCCATCGCTTCTTTGCAGAGTGCTTCTTCTTCCGGCGTCTCCGGCTGCTTGTAAACGTAGGAATGCCCGCCGTCATCGTTGCGCTTGAAATTGGCGGGCGCAGTTTCGCGGCACAGATCGCAGTCGATGCATTGATCATCGACGTAGAATTTGCCATCTACGTTCTCGGCGTATTTGTTCGCGGCATCGGCCATAATTTTTCCCGTAAATGTGAAATCGAATGTCAGGAGGAAACGCTCCCTGCGCTATTCAATTTGGTCGTTAACAAGGTTGCACGCAACCGCCAGATGCCGCTGGCGCGTTTAAATCGCTAAAGCGTTAAAGCGTTGAATCGGCGGGGCCGTTGTGGACAACTACCGTTTTACTGATTTAACGCTGTGACGGAGACGATGTAACGATTAACTCTTATCTGATGAAAAAGGAAACTGTCAGGACGCTGCGAGCTTTTGCGATCGAGCTGGTAATCTACGCGCTCCTTGTCACCGCTTACTTTTTTCTGGTGCTTCATCTGCTTGGAGGATGGCTGTACGAGCTCGAAATTGACCATCGATATGCCTATGCCGGCCTCGCGATTCTCTTGATCATCGGCCAGGCTGTTCTGCTTGAAAGTCTCACCACATTCTTAATTCGTCTCATACGCGGCCGCTCCGAATAAGCCATGTTTTTTCCAATTTCCGGGACGGATATCAGCCCGATCTACCTTGTCGCCGTAGGTTTTCTCGTCGGCATTCTCGGCGGCTTCTTTGGGGTAGGGGGGAGTTTCATTGCCGGTCCCGCCCTGCGCTTGGTCGGTTTGGATTGGAATTTCGCGGTCGGCACCGATCTTGCCCACATCGTCGGAAAGTCGGTCGTGGCGGCAAAACGGCACCGCGCACTTGGGAACGTCGATTTGAAGTTGGGGCTGATCATGGCAATTGGAACAATTGCCGGCGCAGAGGTCGGCGCGCAGTTGATTCAGATGTTAAAGCGTGCGGGCAATGTCAATCTGGTTGTAAGCATTGTCGCAATTGCTGTTTATCTAAGCATATCGACGTTCATGCTGTGGGAGAGCCGAAAAACTCTGAAATCGCAAAAACGGCAGCTGCCAAAGACACAAGTAAGAGGCTCGATCGCGAAGAAGGACAAATCCGCTTTCAGCCCTGTGACGCGCGCCATCCAGCGGCTGAAGATTTGGCCGATGATTGCGCTTCCTACGTCCGGTGTGAAAGCGATTTCACTTTGGATGATCCTCCTGGTTGCGTTCGTGGGTGGATTATTCGGGGGCTTTCTCGGGGGAGGCGCCGGTTACATTCGGATGCCCTCGATGGTGTACGTGCTCGGGATTCCCACTCACCTCGCTGTGGGCACCGACCTGTTCGAGATCATCATCTCCGCCAGCTACGGAACTTTCAGTCACGCCATAAAGGGTAA